>CALALK010000282.1 GCA_937923125.1 uncultured Carnobacterium sp. | reverse complement strand
ATCAATCGCCATGCGAAACGCCAAACGATTCTTCTTGAAGCCGTAGTAGCTGACAACCGGTTGTGTCGCCACAAGCCCTTTTAGCGTGACTTTCTCTTGGTCCATGATGGTATTTACATCACGAATTTGAATATCTTCATAACGAAATGGGAAATGCGTTAACAGGTCATAGACTGTTTCGATGCCCAGTTCGGCTAGTGGTTCTAATCGTTTTGGTCCAACGCCTGGCAAGACTTGCACACTTTGAAAGACTTCATTCATCCAATCACATCCTTTCTACTTTAATAAGTGTAATTCATGTTCTCTTTAATCGTCAAGAGGAAGGAAAATGAGGGAGGAGTTAAGAAATTAGTACTAAATATTCCTTTCATCCTTTCGGATATCTTCATATTCGCGTGAATAGCTGTACCGGAAGGAGCCTACTGTCTCCTTTCCTCTCGAGCCTCAAACTGATACTAGGAAATTCTTTCCAAGTATCAGTAATTCGCATCGAGTACGCTCGCTATTCATGCGAATATAGAATCCGAAAGGCTTCCCAGGAATATTTAAACGCACTTCCCTCCCTCATTTTCCTTCCTCTCTCCTTGGACCTTACAGTGCAGGGAGTTTTTGTCTGCATTCCACTTATTGCAGCGTTTGTCTTTTCCACATTGGAACCTTTCCGCACCAGAAATCCTGAGGAGCACCAACTCTGTGCGCTATTTCCCCTTTTGAGGCGAGTGAAGACTCAGAAGTACGCGAAAACAAGAAAACACTCTCTGTAGAAGCACAATCCCCTGATGTGAGCACCAAAACCAACCAGATACACTTACTTATTAGATTAGAAGGCATCCTTGAGGATTACGGAGAATCATGCGGTTCGAGTTCACACTAAGCGCAATTCTCCTGGTGTGGTGTCCCCGCCCACCATATATACTTTCTTATTAATAGGAGAAAAACCGAAAGACGGAGAAACTTACGGATTCTATAATAACAGTAATGGGGAATGGTATTAAATGCGAAAAAGCTGGAGTTAGGAATTTATTCCTTACTCCAGCTTTGAGGCTTTAAAGGTGAGAGACTTCGGCTCGAACCGGTACCCCATTACAGTTATTATAGAGGAATCCGTAAGGATTCGAAGTCTTTCGATTATTTTAAATTTATTATTCTACAGATAATAAGTAAGTGTATACTGGTTGGTTTCCTTCGTGGACTTCAACCTCTACATCAGGGTATTTCGCTTCTACAGCTTCAGTGATTTCTTCCACTTCGCTTGCTTCTGCGTCTTCGCCATAGATGATTGTTAGGATCTCCGAATCGTCGTTGATCATCTTATCGATTGTCGCAAGAGTTGCTTCCTTACGGTCCGCAATACTTACTAAAATCTTGCCATCTACAATCCCCATGAAGTCGTCTTTCTTAATTTCAACGCCATCAATGTTTGTATCGCGAACAGCGTTAGTGATTTGACCACTTGATACAAGCGCCATTTGTTCGCTCATTGCAGCTTTGTTCTCTTCTAAGCTTGCTTCTGGATTGAAGGCTAATAATGAAGCTAACCCTTCTGAAATCGTACGAGTTGCAACAACGGCAACTGCAGCATCTTCTGATACTTCAGCCGCTTGGTTTGCAGCCATTTGAATGTTTTTGTTGTTTGGTAATACGATAACTTTTTCAGCATGCGCTTCTTTTACCGCTTGAAGAATATCTTCTGTACTTGGGTTCATTGTTTGACCACCGTTGATGATTGTCGTTACACCCATGCTCTTGAATAATTCTTGAACACCTTCACCTGCAGCAACTGCTACGATTCCGTATTCCGCTTTTTGTTTTTGCGCTGCTTCTTTAACTTTTGCAGTGTAGTCTGTTTTTAACACTTCTTCGTGTTGCAAGCGCATGTTGTCCACTTTCACTTTCATTAATGAACCGAAGCGTTGTCCGTAGTTCATCACTTCCCCTGGACGTTCTGTATGCACGTGTACTTTGATGATTTCATCGTCAGCTACTACTAATAGAGAATCTCCAAGTTCGTTTAAATAGTTACGGAAAGTAGTCGAACGTATCTACAACAGTTTCTCCTTCACCGATTTTCACCATGATTTCAGTACAGTAACCGAATTTGATATCGCCTGTTGATACGTGTTCGTAGTCAACGCCTGCTTCGTGGTGAGCCACTGAAGTTAAATCGATTTTATTGCTTTGTAATGATTGAACAGGAACTGCTTCCCCTGTTAATGCTTCGAAGAATCCGTTGTAAATGAATACAAGACCTTGACCACCTGAATCCACTACGCCAACTTCTTTTAATACTGGTAATAAATCTGGAGTTTTCGCTAATGCTTTTTCAGCACCACGTAAAACAGATCCCATTACTTCGATGATGTCGTTTGAAGTTTCTAATTTGCGAACACCACGTTTTGCTGATTCACGAGCAACTGTTAGGATTGTTCCTTCAACAGGTTTCATAACGGCTTTATACGCTGTTTCCACACCGTTTGTAAAAGCTTGTGCTAATTCTTCACCTGTGATTTCTTCTTTCCCAATAACCGCTTTAGAGAATCCACGGAATAATTGAGATAAAATAACTCCTGAGTTCCCACGAGCACCCATTAATAATCCTTTTGCTAAATCTTGTGCTAAATCACCTACAGTTGTTGCTGTAGAGTTCGCAACACGTTCCGCACCAGATTTGAATGAGAGCATCATGTTTGTCCCTGTGTCTCCATCTGGTACTGGGAATACGTTTAATGAGTTTACGAATTCTGCATTTTCAGATAAACGCATTTCACCGATTTCCACCATTGCGCGGAAATCTTGAGCCGTAATAGTTTTCATAGTTGCCATATTTTTCTTACTTCCTCCTGACTAGAATCAACAAGCATTACGCTTCGATGATTTTAACTCCTTGAACATAGACATTCACTGTTTTTGCAGCAAATCCTAACATTGTTTCTAAGTTATATTTCACTTGTTCTTGTACGTTTCTACAAATCGCAGAAATTTTTGTACCATAACCTACAATAATGTAGACATCCACTGCAACACCATCATCTTCTTGACGAATGACTACTCCACGAGCGAAGTTTTCTTTTTTCAAGATATCATTAAAGTTGTCGCGAATTTGATTGCGGCTAGCCATACCAACAACACCATAGTTATCTGTAGCGGCACCGCCAACAACTGTAGCAATCACTTCATTGCTAAGTTCGATTTGTCCATTTTCTGTTTGAATTTTCACTGTCATACAAATACCTCCCTTAAATATATAAAGGTTTCTGTCTAATTTTTAGACAGATTGACACATTATTTCTATACTATAATATCATATTCCAAGCTGATTACCTAGCCTTTTACCAATTTTTAACGCTCTTAGAAACTCATTGACCAGCATGCTTGCATTCTAAGTTCAACTATGCTAAATTATTTAGGTATATGATTTAGTTCAAAATTATATCAGCTGATAATGAATTAAATGAAGGAGGAGAATGAAAATGGCTAAAGTATGTTATTTCACTGGACGTCGTTCTGAAACAGGTAACACTCGTTCTCACGCTATGAACGCTAACCGCCGTACTTGGAAACCAAACTTACAAAAAGTTCGTGTTTTAATCGACGGCAAACCTAAAAAAGTATGGGTTTCAACTCGTGCATTAAAATCAGGTAAAGTAGAACGTGTTTAATACAGAGCACTATTAAAAAGAGCTTAGGCGATATCCCTAAGCTCTTTTTGTTTTTCTAAAAAATAAGCCGACGGCTTAAAACAATAGTTTATGAATACTGATCGCATTCCAAGCTGCTTGACGTTTTGGATAGCGGACATCATTGTAATGGTACCGGCAGGAGCCTAAAGTCTCCTTGCCTACCAAGCTTCAAACCAAGGCTAAGCGACAAGTCGCTAATCCTTGGTAATTCACATTGGTTACTTCTCCATTACAATGACCGCTATCCTCCTCAAGCAGCTTTTCATGCTTTACGATTGAACCGCGATTGTTTTAAGCCTCACCTTTAAAAAAAGAGCTTGGGAATCGCCTCAGTTTTTATCTGCTTTAAACAGGTCTACTTTACCTGAGATTAATGCCAGGAAACCAAGGGACCATGGGTGGTGCTTTTCATGGGGTTAGGCGGGTGTGCTTTTTTTGATTTTTATTTCAAAAAAATGGAGTTTGTGAAAAGCCTATGAGATAGAGGTTTGAAGCCATCTTAAAGGAATGAAATCTATTTACATTATTTGTAAATTCAAACGGCTATTGAAATTTCATTTGCTATAAAAGGCTTAGTGGTAATGATTAGAGAGTTTCTACCTTTGAAAACAACGGTGAACGAAAAAATTCCAAAATTCACTTATAAGTGAATTTCGGAATTTCAGATAAGATTGTGAAAAAACATCGCACGAAACAGTGCGATGTTTTGTTTTATCTCCAATGATCTCGGGTTTGGGCGACTAGGATAAGTCCTTTTGTAAAGGAGATGGTCATCTTGTCCCCTGTAAATTCATTGCTGACAAGTGCCACTGGGTACGCGTAGCTTTTTGAATCGAGGGTGTATTTGACATCGACGAGGGTGACATTTTCCACAGGAGTCATACTAATAAAGGAGAGGTACTTCGTAAAGTCCATCTTTTCAATCGTGTAGGT
>CALALK010000281.1 GCA_937923125.1 uncultured Carnobacterium sp. | reverse complement strand
ATGCTTCGAGCAGTGCGTAAGTACGATGAGAACCATGCCGTCTCGTTTGCCGGCTATTACCAGCGCTGCTTGAAAAATCTAGCGGTGGAGTGCCTGCGTAGGGAACACCGGCAGCGGCTCATTCCACACGAGTTAGTCGTTCGCGGAGAAAAGGCGGAACTCGCATTGCTCTCGGCATCGGTGGATTCGTGCGAGCGGCAAGTGCTTTTGCATGAAGAGGCGGAGGAATATTTCCACCACCTTTCCCGCTTTGAAAGGGATGTGTTTTTAGGAGTATTGGACGGTGCGACCTTTGAGGAGATGGCGGACCATTTCGATAAATCGGTCACGTCCATCAAGGGAGCTCACAAGCGGTGCAAGAAGAAATTCAAAGACTATATTGGAGAAGGATGATGTTAAAAGTAGATAAATTTATTTTGCTGGTTATTTTTAATGCTATGACTACCAATCTGAAACGGTTTGTAGTACAATAGCTCGTGGCGATTTTTTTGCCGATGAGGTTCGAAACCATCCCTCAATAAAAAAACTAGGAGGCAGTAACATGCAAAATAAAAAAACAAAATTGATTGTCATTAACGCAATCATCGCAGCGCTATATGTGGTCGTTACATCATTAACAGCATTTATGTCATTTGGAAATATTCAATTCCGTATCGCAGAAATTCTAAACCACTTATTCGCTTTTGACAGAAAATACGGAATCGGTGTGGTTGCCGGTGTATTACTTGTCAACTCAGTATTTATGTCAGCGTCTGGTCTAGGTTGGTACGACTTAGTATTCGGATTAGGGCATACTATTGCTTCATTCGCTATTAGCGCACTAATCTTCAAATCAGTGAAAGACGTTAAAACACGTATGTTTGTTTTAGCAGGTGTCTTCAGTGTGATGATTTTCTTAGTAGCGATTGAATTGAACTTAGCGCTAGAATTACCATTCTGGTTAAGCTATGGTGAGACATTCTTTGGTGAAATCGTCGTATTATTAGCGGGTGTTCCGTTGATGACGGCATTAAACAAAGCCATCGATTTGAAAAAATTAATCAATGATTAATCAACAGACGTCCGAGCGTGATGCTTGGGCGTTTTTTGATTGCAAGAACTCACTATTTTATGTAGAGTTAAGAGGAGACCTAAAGGAGGAAACCAAATGGAGTTATTAAGCATTCCAGTAGGACGTTTGGAAGAAAATGTCTACTTTTTAATTGATGAGAATAAAGAAACAGTGATTTTTGACCCAGGTGCACAAGCCGAGGACATTAAAGAATTGATTAAAGAAGAAGGATTGAAGCCTGTTGCGATTGTATTAACACATGCGCACGGAGACCATATCGGAGCCATTGACGCGCTTCGTGAGGAGTACAATATTCCAATGTATATGAACGAGTTGGAAAAAGTATTTTTACACGATCCTGAATTGAATCGCTCATACTACTCTGGCGAAAATATTACAGTGAAGCCAGCGGACGGTTATTTCCCTAAAGAAATGGGCAAATGGAAAATCGGAAGCTTTGAACCAGAATTAGCACATATTCCAGGACACTCACCTGGTGGAACGATCTTCATTTTCAGAGAAAATGGATTCGTCATCGGTGGAGACGTGATGTTTAAAGGCAGCGTTGGACGTAGTGATTTCCCATACGGAAGCCATAAAGAGTTAATGGAAGGCATCCATAAATATTTATTGCCATTACCTGCTGAAACAGTGATTTTCCCAGGACACGGGGAACCAACAACGCTAAAAGATGAAATTGCGACAAACCCATTCTTAAATGGCGCAACAAGATAAGAGGCGAAATTATGATTTTTGATACGCATACGCATTTAAATGTATCTGCGTTTGAAGGAGAAGAAAAAGAGGTCATCGCGCGTGCAAAGGAACTAGCGGTGACGCGCTTTGCGGTGGTGGGATTCGATACGGACACGATTACGCGAAGTCTGGAGCTTAGCGAAGAGTTCAAAGAAGTCGTTTCGATTATCGGATGGCATCCAACTGAAGCCTATCGTTATAATAGAGAAATCGAAGAATGGCTACAGGAACGTCTGACGCATCCGCAAGTGGTTGCGATGGGGGAAATGGGACTGGATTATTATTGGAAAGATTCCACGCCCGAGGAACAAGATAAAGTGTTCCGTCGCCAAATCGCGATTGCCAAAGAAATGAAATTGCCGATTGTGATTCATAACCGCGATGCGACAGAAGATTGCTACAAGATTCTAAAAGAAGAAGGCATTCAAGATATCGGAGGCATTATGCATAGTTATAATGGAGACGTGGAATTTATGAAACGTTTCTTGGACTTAGGCATGCATATTTCCTTTAGTGGGGTGACGACGTTCAAAAACGCGCCACAAGTTCGTGAATGTGCAAAAATAGTTCCATTCGACCGTATGTTAGTGGAAACCGATGCGCCGTATTTAGCGCCCGTGCCTTACCGTGGAAAGAGAAACGAACCCGGCTATACGCGCTATGTCGTTGAGACAATTGCCAAAGAACGTGGCCTCACTTGGGAAGAAGTGGCAGCTCAAACAACACAAAATGCCATCAAGCTATTCCGCATGGAAGAAAGAGGCTTGCTATGAATCCAGTCATTGTCGTAGAAGGGCGAGACGATACAAGACGCTTGAGAGAAATCTATCCAGAAATCGAAACGATTGAAACGAACGGATCGGCGATTGACGAAGAAACGATTGCGCTCATTCAAAAGGCGCTGCAAACGCGTGAAGTGATTGTGTTTACGGACCCTGATTATCCAGGAACTCGTATTCGAAATATTATTCAAGAGCGCGTACCTGGCGTGAAGCATGCCTTTATCGAACGCGAAGAAGCCGTCAGAAAGGACAATCATAAGAGTCTTGGGGTGGAACACGCGAGTACCGAATCGATTCAGCGAGCGCTCGAATCGGTGCATGAGATTTCAACAGAATCCGAAAAGCCAGTGATTTCGCAGGCGACACTGATGGCGCTTGGGTTTATCGGACGACCGGATTCTGCAACGAGACGTCAAGCGGTGGCGGATTTTCTAAAAATCGGCCATACGAATGGAAAACAGTTCGCGAAAAGATTACAATTATTTGGTATTACAGAAGAACAATTAAGGGCGGCACTTGAGGCTGTCTTAGAAAATGAGGACAAACATGAATGAAATAAAGGATATCGCGACGCCGAAAAGAACGCGCGAGATTATGGAACGTCATGGACTAACGGTAAAGAAGAGTCTAGGGCAAAACTTCCTGATTGAACCGAATATTTTAACGCGTATGCTAGAAGTGGCGGGAGTCGATAAAACAACAAACGTCATTGAAATCGGACCAGGGATTGGTGCGTTGACCGAACGTCTAGCAAGAGAAGCCAAACAAGTGCTGGCGTTTGAAATCGATGGCCGTTTATTGCCAGTGCTCGATGAAACATTGGCCCCATACGATAATGTAACAGTGGTTCATAGCGACATCTTGGACGTCGACTTAGAGCAAGTGATTGGAGAGCATTTCGACATCAACGAGCAGTTATTAGTCGTGGCCAATTTGCCGTACTATATTACAACGCCAATCATTATGAACTTATTGGAATCGAAATTGCCAATCGATGGTTTTGCGATGATGATGCAAAAAGAAGTGGCACAACGAATGACCGCTGAGCCAAATTCGAAGGCGTATGGATCGCTCACGATTGCGATTCAATATTTCTGCGAAGCGAGCATCGGATTTATCGTGCCGAAGACGGTCTTCAATCCAGCTCCGAATGTGGATTCTGCGATTTTGGTGTTAAAACGTCGCGAAAAACCACTCGTGGAAGTGAAAGACGAAGCGCAATTCTTCGCGCTCGTGAAAAACAGTTTCGTGCAACGCCGTAAGACGCTATGGAATAATTTAGCCAAAGCCTACGTTGGAAATAGCCATACAAAAGAAAGCTTAGCCGCTGCGCTAGAAGCTGCAGGCATTGACCCATCTAGACGTGCAGAAACACTGACGATTGAAGAGTTCGCAAAATTGAGTAATAACTTTTAGTGTATATTTAAAATAAAATAGCCCTGAAGCATATATTATGTTTCAGGGTTATTTGTTATTTGAAATTGGATAAAATAAAGTGATTATATTGTGAGTTATTCTAGATGTTCAATAGCATATTCTGCTTCCTCGGCAGTAAACTTTTCTCCATGTTCTGAAACGAGTTGATCTCTAATGGCGTCAGTAGACATATTCATCATATCTTGATATTGTTTTGCTTTTTTTAGTGCATTCTCTTTATAATCCCATTGAAGATTATCGATAGCGTATTGAGCAGCTTCTGCTGGAAACTTTTCTCCGTGTTCAGAAGTTAGTTGATCATAAATTCCTTGTTTTGACATTGACATAAGTTGTGCATATGATTTCGCCTTGGCTAGAGCGTTTTTAAATTCTTTAGGCACCTTTGCTTGGGTAGTAGGTTGCTCAGTTGTAGATGTTACAGTGGTTGGTTGCTGCTGAGTTGTAGGTTTCTCCGAAGAGGCTGCAACTTGCTTTTTAGTGTTTGTTGTAGAGTTAGTGCTAGTTTGTTGTGTAGACTCTACAGTGTTTTGTTTAGTAGCGCTTGGTTTATTAATCTGTCCATAGATTATAAAAAAGAGTACTAAAC
>CALALK010000280.1 GCA_937923125.1 uncultured Carnobacterium sp. | reverse complement strand
CCTCGTCCCAATTTTTGAGCGCCTGAATAATGAGCATCTTTTAAGTGGTCTGGGATGCTAATTGCACGACCTTTTCTTACATCGGACAAGGCACTATCGATTGAACGAATAGCTGTATTTGATTTAGGCGAAAGGGCGAGCTCGATAATGGCGTTTGCTAGTGGAATTCTAGCTTCCGGTAAACCAAGTCGTTCCGCTGCTTGTACGGCAGAGACAGCTCGAGCGGCACCTTGTGGATTTCCCAGTCCAATATCTTCGTAGGCAATCACTAAAAGACGTCTCATTAAGCTTGTAAGATCTCCAGCTTCCATTAAACGAGCTGCATAATGAAGTGCTGCATTCACGTCTGATCCTCGAATCGATTTTTGAAGTGCGGAGATCACATCGTAATGTTGGTCACCATCTTTATCATAGGATAGTGCTTTTCTTTGGATACATTCTTCTGCAATTTGAATGGTGATATGAATCTTTCCATCGTCACTAACTTCAGTGGATTTAGCTGCAAGTTCTAGAGCGTTTAGAGCGCTTCTAACGTCTCCGTTGGTGCTACTTGCAAAGTGAGTTAAGGCTTCTTCTATGACGTCTAAATCGAATTTACCTAGACCACGTTCTTCGTCTTCGATGGCCTTTAAGAGTGCTTTTTGAATATCCTCTGAAGAGAGAGGTCTTAGTTCAAAGATTTGAGTCCGACTACGAATCGCTGGGTTGATTGAAATATATGGATTTTCAGTCGTTGCTCCGACTAAAATAATTCGACCATTTTCTAAATGTGGTAATAAGAAGTCTTGTTTCGTTTTATCGAGTCGATGAATTTCATCGAGTAGTAGAATCACGCTACCTGACATCTTGGCTTCTTCAGCTACAATTTGTAAGTCTTTTTTGGTATCGGTTGCGGCATTCAGTTGTCTAAAAGCCACTTTTGTACTTCCACTAATGGCACTAGCGATACTTGTTTTCCCAGTTCCTGGAGGCCCATATAAAATCATGGATGATAATTGTTTGGCCACAACCATGCGATTGATGATTTTTCCAGGAGAGACAAGATGCTCTTGACCAAACACTTCGTCAATGGTACGAGGTCGCATGCGGTAAGCGAGCGGTTGATGGTTCATGACAGTTCCTCCTTAAATTTCTTTATGTTTAGTGTATCATAAGTTGAAAGAATGATATAATAGGAAAGATTAAAACAACTTATTAGGACAATAAATAGTCATCCCGTATAATAGTATTGTTTGAAAGTGAGGAGAGTGCAAGGTGAATTACTTAGATTATGCAGCAACAACACCGGTAAACCCTGAAGTGTTAGAAGTGATAACAAAGGAAATGGCTTCTTTTGGGAATCCTTCAAGTGTGTATCGTATCGGTCGTGAACAAAAGCAAAAAATTGAACGTGTAAAAAAAGCGATTTTATCTGAATTACACGCATCTCCACACGATGCTATTATTTTTACAAGTTCAGGTTCTGAAGGGAATAATTTAGTATTCGAGAGTATTCGGGAACATTTTGCTAAAGAAAAAGGGCATATCATTGTTTCTGCAGTAGAGCATCCTTCTGTACGTAAGTCTGCTGAATTTTTAGAACAAGAAGGTTTCGATGTAACGTATTTAGCTCCAAATAAAGAGGGCATTGTGACAGTTTCTGAAGTCAAGGAAGCTCTTAGAGAGAATACACGTCTAGTCTCAATCATGACGGTCAATAATGAAACAGGCGCAAGATTCCCTATTGAAGAGATTGCTGCTTTATTAAAAGACACGCCAACTTATTTCCATACAGATGCAGTTCAAGCCTTTGCACAAGAATCATTAACGGTGGATGGAATTGACTATTTAACGGCTTCAGGACATAAAATTTATGCGCCAAAAGGGATTGGTTTCTTATATAAATCAAAAGATGCACCTATTCACGCTTTGATTAAAGGTGGAGGTCAAGAGTTAGGGTTTAGAGCTGGGACAGAGAATGTACCTTATATTCTAGGGTTTGAAAAAGCAATGGAAATTGTGGTTTCGAAAAGAGATGAGCTTGTTCAAAACTATCAAGAGTTACGAGAGTATCTAATCGCGAAGTTGTCT
>CALALK010000279.1 GCA_937923125.1 uncultured Carnobacterium sp. | reverse complement strand
TCACATGAGTCACTCCATCTTTATCAATGTTCTCTTGTTTTGTTCCAAAAGAAATTTTCATAAGGGTGCCATCGCTCTTTATTCCCGCATACTGCAACTCAATTTTTCGAGGAATCAGTTCATCCCCTTCGTAAATTGGTGTTACTTTATAATCCAACCAATCATTCGGATGAGCATTAATCCAATCTGCAAGATTATTCTCGTAGAAAAGCATCGCGGTTTGGTTTGCGGAATCCTTATCGGACAAACTACCTGTATTTAACAGGGCTGTCATTGGTGTTAAATTCCGTAACTCGTTATCGAGTCCACTGAATTGATATCCTACTAAATGCCCGCGATTCATCAACCATGCTTCTTTCCCACTTCCGGAATCATCAATCGGCATCTTATAATTATGCCAACCAACTGGATCCACACTGATTTTCGGTTCTCTTTTCGCTTTCGGTTTATCTTTGATATTCAGTTGAATATGAGCCGATGTCGAACGCTCTAATTTATCAAGGTCTCCCAAAACCAATTGTTTTTCCTTCTTAAACGGAAGCAACGAATCTGGCAACTTAACAGGTGCCACTGTCGTCGTTTCAACTGTTGTGACTTTCGCTACCGCCTCTGTTGTCGCCTTAGACTCTTTCTTATGTCCCCCACACGCTGCTAAAGAAACGCAAGCGACTACTAATAACCCCAATTTCCACTTCGATTGAATCTTCACCCTAATTCCCCCTAGTTTACTTTGTTAAAAAACACACTAACTAGATTTAGTATAGTCCTCCTACACCCTGAATACAATAGAGTTTTTATTTAATTTTCGTCCTTTCGGGTGAAAAAACCGTATAGGATATATCACTAACAGAAAAAAGACCTGGCATTTCTGCCAGATCTTCTAAGTCAGTCCTATATTTTACTAAATTAATAGCGAAGCACTAGATTCTTCGATATTGAACGTTGTATGTTGAAGGATATTTCTCTCATCTCTCAATTCATGAGATACCCTCAATATCAGAATTCTCTTTTGTCTTTTCATGATGAGGTAAAAAATAACATACCTTCCAATCAGAACTCTTCGAATCATATCTGTCGGAACAAATTTGTTATCTAAAACTTCTCCACTCTCAGGGAATGTACAAAGCTGATTGAACCCTTTCATCAACGCATCCATAAAAAGAGTCGCAGATTTTGGAGTCATTAATTCCTTGGAAAGATAATAGAGAATTCCTTCTATATCGTTATTTGCTTTTTCGGTCAGTTCAAACTCATATTCCATACTTCTCCCTCAATTTTAGAAGCGCCTCTTTCCCATCTAGCACACGACCTTCTTCGACGTCTTCAAGAGCTTCAATAAGCAGGCGAGCTTCTTCCATTTTTTGAATCGTGCTTTCATAATATTCGATATCCATCACGACTAATCTCCCATACCCATTTTTAGTCACAAAAATAGGTCCTTGTTCTTCTTTGCATTGTCTTTCTACTTCTACTGTGTTTTTTAAATCTCTCATCGGAATAATTTTCATATTCATTCCTCCTTTTATTTCGCGACTTAATTGTACCATAATTTAGTCACAATTTCACTTATCCTCCTCTCATAATTTAATTACTTTATTTTTTTCAATGCGGTTTTTACAAAAATAGAAAGACCTGACATTTCTGCCAGGTCTATAAAACTGCGTTATATTTTAAGCGTACAGATTTATTGAGTAAAAACACTCCTCTCTGTACAGTTTATTCCTTGATTGAATACCACTGATTTGCCCACTCTAGCACTGGTAATTCGCGGTTTGCTAAGAGTACGCCCCACGGTTTCGCTTCGCATCGTTTGTACTCTTCGACAGCTTCTTCGTAAGTAAGTTTCAACGTCGACAACTCGAACTCCTCTAATTCTTTAGCCGTCATCTCGGTTTTCCCAAAACTTGTCACAAGGCAGAGGAAATAGTGGTTCACATTATGACGGTGAATCTGATTGTAGTAATCGCTCACCGTGCCAATCTTGCACAGCACCTCCACGCTAGCGCCAAGCTCTTCCTTCAACTCCCGATGAATCGCCTCTTCAGGAGTCTCTCCTGCCTCCACGCCGCCTCCAGCTGTTTCAATAAAGGCTCCGTTACCGAATATATCGTCTCTAACTACACGGACAAAGTAGAAAAATCCTTCCTCATCCACCACAATCGCACGAGCAACGTGCCGATCATGCGTAATCTCCGTCTTCTCCCACTGCGTATCTTCTAATGTTAATGCTAATTCCTTCACTGCCAAACTCTCTTTCTACAGTATTTCTCTACGTAAATATCATTAATAACACAAATAGTACAAGTAATCCAACACCTAAGGTTAACGCAATCTTGCCCACACGAATCGCATCTGCATCCGTTTGACTCCCTACCTTCTTACGAGCTTCAAAATCATTGATAAGCCCAAACTTCTTTTTGAATACGATGAGATATCCAAAAGTTGAGAATGTGATTCCTAGTGCGAGTAGGATTATTTTTAATAATAACATTTTCCTCACCTCAGATTTAGCTGAAACTACCATGCTTTCAGCCTTAATTCACTACTATTATCTCTCCTCCAATACAAAAAGACAATATAAACTTACAATTAATCCCTTTCTACCGCTTCTTTTAATATTATTTGGAACATGATAAAATAATAACAAAAGTACATTTGGGAGGGTTTTATGAAAAATAAAATTTTATTAACTTCTGTTACTATCCTGTCTGCACTAATAGTAGCGGCTTGCGGGAACGACAAAAAGAATGCGCCCGAAACAACTGCGGCTCCAACAACAGAAGTAACTACAACTGTAACAACTACAACAGCTCCTACAACAACGACTGGAACTTCTGAAACAAAAGAAGTATCACTTGCAGACACTCAACGTGTAGGCCGCGGGGATGTCGGTTATTTCAACGTTCCTAAAGACTGGGTAGAATACAAAGACCCAAACGGTGGCCCTCAATTCCAATATGCTTCAAAAGATCCATACAATATGATTACGATCAATGGATATGGCAAAGACCAATTAACCGTCAATGCTGGGGAAACTTTTGGGGCTGAATTACTAGCTAACCGTTTGTATGAAGGCTGGCAATACAATCCTAAAGTCGAAAAAACGCAAAAGGAAAAGACAAAATTTGCTGGCGAGGATGCTTTCCTTATTAAAATTCAATTGAAAGACGGCAAATACTTGTTCCAATGGGTTTTCCAAAGAGGAGAAAAAGTATACGACGTTTTACTGGAAGGAACAGAGAATACAGTCGCAACATTAAGACCTATTCTTGAACAATCTTGGGGCTTAGATTCAAAAACTCCAGGGAAGTAAACAAATATCTGAACTCAATCAAGGAGAACAATCAGTATGAAAAACAAAATTTTATTAGGTTCTGTAACGCTT
>CALALK010000278.1 GCA_937923125.1 uncultured Carnobacterium sp. | reverse complement strand
ACTTGCTGACCATGTATACTTATGCGATATCTTTGCATCTGTTCGTGAAGAAGCAGGGGATGTTTCTATCGAGGATTTAGCAAAATTAGTAAAAGGTGGAGCGAAAGTATTACCACTGGATAATGTATCTCCATTATTAAATTATAAAGATGCTGTGATTGTCTTTATGGGAGCAGGAGACGTACAAAAATATGAGTTTGCTTATGAAAAACTCTTATCAAACACTTCTCCAACACAAAACTAAATGAACAAAAAGCTTGGCAGAAAGTCAGGCTTTTTCTATGTTTATAAACAAGCAGTAGAACACTTCGCCAGTCTATTTAATTTAATAGATTTGACATGGAGAAAAAATGATAAAATTTACATTGAAGCTAATTTCTGGAGGGAAAAAGATGGATTTAAGCAAATTATCTACCGTTTATAACATTAGAAGGATGGGGGAAAATGATGTGTCTCTTATTTTGGATTTAGAAAATGGTAATCCATTGTACTTTAACTATTGTCCGCCAAAACCTAGTAAACAATCTGTATTAAATGATTTACAGGCTCTTCCAGAAGGTAAAAATATGGATGATAAATTTTACATAGGTTTCTTTAATGAAAATAGATTAGTTGCTATTATGGATTTCATTGTATCTTTTCCAACAAAAGAAACTATCTATATTGGCCTTTTTATGATGAATTGTAAAGAGTCTGGGCAAGGAAAGGGAAGCCTTATTATTAATGAGGTTTTAAAAGCTTTTAGAGAAGAAGGATTTATTAAGGTAAGACTTGCTTATATGAAAGGAAATCCTCAAAGTAAAAGATTTTGGGAAAAATGTGGTTTTACAGAAATTGGAATTGAAAGAGAAAACGAACATGGGAAAGCTGTCGTTTTAGAAAAAGTATTATAAACCGTTCGAGATGAAATATAATTTATCAAAGAAACAGTAAATCATTTGGTTTACTGTTTTTAATTACGGTAAATACTGAAAACTAAAGGCTTCATAGTGGGGACTCACCATTAAAATCTATTTACGGATATCATCAGAAAGCTCTTTTTAGTGTTCACAAGTTTGTTTATTTGTTACACTGGTAATGACAAATTAGGAGGCATATTATGGCGAAACAAAAATTATTACTCGTAGACGGAAGCAGCTTAGCATTCCGCGCATTTTTCTCAATTTTAGATTTAAATCGTTTTAAAAATTCCAATGGCTTACATACGAATGCACTCTATTCATTTCACCGTATGTTTAAGTCCATTTTAGACTCTGAAAAACCGACTCATGTGTTAGTTGCATGGGATGCTGGGAAAACGACTTTCCGTACTGAAATGTATGCAGATTATAAAGGAGGTCGTTCGAAAACTCCAGGTGAATTTATCGAACAGATGCCTTATTTTAATGTGCTTTTAGATGCATGGGGAATTCCTCATTACCGTCTAAACCAATACGAAGCCGATGATATTATCGGTACTCTTGCAAAACAAGGGGAAGCTGCAGGCTATGAAGTTGTGGTTCTTTCAGGAGATAAAGACTTAATTCAGCTTGCGGATAATAATATTACAGTCAAAATTACAACTAAAGGAGTAACAGAACTAGTTGAGTACACTCCTGAAGTGATTTTTGAAAAATACGGATTGACACCTGAACAAATCATCGACATGAAGGGATTAATGGGAGATTCTTCCGACAACTACCCTGGTGTTACTAAAGTCGGTGAAAAGACAGCCGTGAAACTTCTTCAAGAATTTGGCAGCGTAGAAGGAATCTATGAACATGTCGATGAAATGAAGAAGAGTAAGCTGAAAGAAAACTTAATCAATGACAAAGAGCTAGCTTTCTTAAGTAAGAAACTCGCACGTATCAATGTGGAGTCTCCGCTTGAAATCACGCTAGAGGATACACTTCGTAAGGAACAAGATGTCGAAGCATTGATGGCATTTTATAAAGAAATGAACTTCAATTCTTTCCAATCAGATTTATTAAATTCAGGTGCCACTGCTGTAGAAGAGGCACCAAAAGCCGAGCGTCCAAACGTCAAACGTGTGGCGAAGATTACTGAAGACATGCTTAAAGGCGCAACAAGTGTGCATTTTGAGACGCTTGAAGCCAACTATCATGTGGCAGATGTGATTGCCGTTGCCTTCGGGAATGAAAAAGAAGTCTTCGTGACCGATTTAGATACGGCCGTTGCTTCAGAAGCATTCAAGAAATGGCTGGCGGATGCATCAATCGAGAAACATTTATTTGATACAAAAGCAGCCAAAGTACTCTCGC
>CALALK010000277.1 GCA_937923125.1 uncultured Carnobacterium sp. | reverse complement strand
TTATTATTAACAAGCGGTTCGGCTAGTCGTTATGACGTAGACTATGAGAAAAAAGGAAATGTGACTCAAGTCTTTGTTCGTGAGTCAAAAGAAGTTCTAGGATATAATATTGAAAAGATTTCTGAAGTGATTTCATTTGAAGAAGATGGACAACAAATCTTAACACCCGAGCAACAAGAAGTTGTGAAAGGTTTAATTGAAAAAGCTGGATTTGATGTTTCTTCTTTAGATTTAACACCTGAAGATGCACTCGTTGTTGGATACGTTGAAAGTTGCGTGGATCATGAAGATTCTGACCACTTACACGTTACAATGACACGAGTAAGTGACTCTGAAGTGTTACAAATTGTCTGCGGAGCACCAAACGTAAAAGCAGGACAAAAAGTAGTCGTTGCAAAACCTGGTACAGTAATGCCAAGTGGCGCTATTATTTGGGCAGGTGAATTACGCGGTGTTGCAAGTTATGGAATGCTTTGCTCAGCGCGTGAATTAGGATTAGAAAATGCACCAGCGAAAAAAGGAATCTTAGTATTAGATGATGCGACTCCAGTAGGAACGCCATTTAAATCATTAAACTTACAATAAAGGAGGATAGGGAGTCATGAATGAACCATTTAACGAGAAAAACGATTCATTCGCTTCTTTGCAATCAAGACGTGAAAAGACTACTTTTCCAAATTACTTGAAGCAAGGTCAAAGTTTTGAAGATCAAGTCGTCGAAGAAATGACGCGAGTTGATGCAACAAGAAAAGATGAGACTCCACAAGAATCCTTACCTTTTGATGAGCAACCTGATGCGGCACTTTTACAACCGATTGAAAAAGAGGAGCATCAGTTGCCAGCGCAATTCCGTTCATTTAAGGAAAAAGCGACGGAGGGGCATCAAAAATATAAACCGCGTGTGGATTGGACTTCTTATTTGAATACGAATCAACGCAAACCTTTTAAACCAAGTTCAGTGCCATCTAGTACGAGAGGCTTGGAAAAAGAGGTTGAGCCAAAAATTTCTTATCGCGAATTAGAAAATGAGTTATTGCCAAATAGTACAGACTTGATTTTATTTGCGAAGGAAGAGGCTTTGTTGGTGTCGGTTGATGAGCAAGAAGACACGATTGAAAAACGCTTGAAAGAGTATAATGGGACCTCTCATGAAGTGCCGGTACAAAGTCAGGTTTTTGCAACAAAAGGTTATATACCAGCCTTTAAACGCAAACAAGAATCAGATGTTGAAGTCGTGCAAGAGTCCTTGTTAGAAGGGTTTCCGGAGACAAAAGTTGAAAGACGAAAAGCGCCGGAAAAACCACTTACGGGAAAACAAAGACGCGCGATGAAAAAATCGTTATCGATGATTATGGAACAAGAGCAACAAGACCGTCAGTTGCCATATGTTCATCCGAAAAAACAGTAGTAGAAAAGCGAGGAGAAAAAATGGATAAAAGTAAGATTTATCACTTTACGGGAATAAAAGGATCAGGAATGAGCGCATTAGCCTTAGTATTACATGGGGAAGGCTATAAAGTGCAAGGGTCAGACCTAGAACAATACTTCTTCACTCAAAAAGGATTGGAAGAAGCTGGAATTACATTATTACCATTTAGCGCTGACAATATTAAAGAAGGACAAGTTGTCATTGCAGGGAATGCATTTCCAGATAGCCATGAAGAATTAGTTTCTGCGCGTGAAAAAGGCGTGGAAGTGATTCGTTACCACAAATTCTTAGGCGAATTGTTAAAAGGATATAAGAGTGTTGCCATTACTGGTTCACACGGTAAAACAAGTACAACAGGGCTATTATCTCACGTGTTAAGTGGAATGGAGCCAACAAGCTATCTTATCGGTGATGGAACTGGTAAAGGGATTGAAAATTCAGAGTACTTCGTTTTAGAAGCTTGTGAATATAAACGTCACTTTATGGCGTACCGTCCAGACTATGCCATCATGACCAATATCGACTTTGACCATCCTGATTACTATACAGATATCGAAGATGTTCAAAGTGCCTTTGAAGCATTTGGTAAACAAGTGAAAAAAGGAATCATCGCTTGCGGGGATGATGAGAGATTACGTACATTAGATGCCATCGTGCCAGTTACTTATTACGGTGTTGGTGAAAACAATGATGTGATTGCTAAAAATATTCGTAAAGAAAAAGGCGGAAGCTACTTCGATGCGTATATTAAAGGCGAATTATATGGTCATTTCTATATTCCAACATATGGAGACCACAACATCCTTAATGCATTAGCGATTATCGCATTCTACTACTTAAATGAATTAGATCCAAAAGAATTAGCTGAGCAATTCAGTACTTTCGGTGGAGTAAAACGTCGCTTCTCTGAAAAAGTGATTAACGGCGTGACAATCATCGATGACTACGCTCACCACCCATCTGAAATTCGTGCAACATTAGATGCGGCACGTCAAAAATATCCAGAAAAAGAAGTGGTAGCGGTCTTCCAACCACATACATTTACTCGTACAATCGCGCTTTTAGAAGAGTTTGCGGCAGTGTTATCACTTGCGGACCACGTATACTTATGTGATATCTTTGCATCTGTTCGTGAAGAAGCAGGGGATGTTTCTATCGAAGACTTAGCAAAACTGGTTAAAGGTGGCGCGAAAGTATTACCTCTTGATAATGTATCTCCATTATTAAACTATAAAGACGCAGTAATCGTCTTTATGGGAGCAGGGGACGTTCAAAAATATGAGTTTGCTTATGAAAAACTCTTATCAAATACTTCTCCAACACAAAACTAAAT
>CALALK010000276.1 GCA_937923125.1 uncultured Carnobacterium sp. | reverse complement strand
TAGCCTTCGTATTAGGAGCAGCTACGGCAAGTATCGGCGGAACGCTTTCTGCGACAACGCTAGGGGCAGTAACCCCAAGTGACTTCACGTTCATGAAATCAATCGATGTATTAATCATCGTGGTATTCGGTGGTATCGGAAGCTTCACAGGTTCATTCGTGGCAGCCGTGTTACTAGGAATCATCAACCTTGTCCTACAACCATTTGGACAATTACGTATGATCATCTATGCGGTAGCGTTAATCTTAATTATGATTTTCCGTCCAGGTGGATTGCTTGGAACTTGGGAATTCAAACTAGGAGACTTCAAGTTTTCTAAGAAGAAAGAAACAAAGGAGAGTGGGAAGTAATGTTATTAGAAGTTAATGGACTAACAAAAAACTTTGGCGGACTTTCTGCGGTTTCTAACGTTTCTATGAAAGTAAATAAGGGCGAGTTAATCGGACTTATCGGGCCAAATGGAGCTGGGAAAACGACTTTCTTCAACTTGTTAACAGGGGTTTATGAGCCAACAGAAGGAACGGTTAGCTTAGAAGTAGACGGACAGTTGAAAAACTTGAATGGACTTCCACCCTACAAGCGTACAAGCCTAGGGATGGCGCGTACCTTCCAAAATATTCGCTTGTTTAAAGATTTAACGGTACTCGAAAATGTAATGATTGCCATGCACGCACACTCGAGCGATTCATTGTTTTCAACATTATTCCGTACGAAGAAATACTATGATACAGAAGAAAAAATGCGCGAAGAAGCGGTTGAATTGCTAAAGATTTTCGAGTTAGATACACTCAAAGATGAAAAGGCGAAAAACTTAGCTTATGGGCAACAACGTGAATTGGAAATCGTTCGTGCCTTAGCGACAAAACCAAAAGTCTTATTCTTAGATGAACCTGCAGCGGGGATGAATCCTCAAGAAACCGCGCAATTAACCGAATTGATTGCGAAGATTCAAAGAGAATTTGATTTAACCGTTGTGTTAATCGAACACGATATGTCGCTTGTTATGAAAATCTGCCAACGCATTTACGTGTTGGAATATGGAAGATTGCTTGCGCAAGGAACTCCAGAAGAAATTAAACAAAATCCAGCGGTAATTAAAGCGTACTTAGGAGGTGAGTAGATGTTAGAAGTTAAAAATTTATCAGTTCATTACGGAATGATTCAAGCCGTACGTAATGTCGATTTTACAGTAAACGAAGGGGAAATCGTGTCGCTTATCGGAGCAAACGGTGCCGGAAAGTCAACCATCTTGAAGACTTTATCAGGTCTCATCCATCCTTCAGAAGGCGAAATCGTCTACTTAGGTGAGAATATCGCTTCGACATCTGCGAAGAAAATCGTTGAGAAAGGGCTCGTGCAAGTGCCAGAAGGTCGTCACGTATTCCCAGGATTAACGGTAAAAGAAAACCTTGAACTAGGGGCTTTTCTACGCAAGGATAAAGAAGAAATTCAAAAAGATATGGAAGCCGTCTTCGAACGTTTCCCAATCTTGAAAGAACGAAAAGACCAAGATGCACAAACGCTCTCTGGTGGGGAACAACAAATGCTAGCGATGGGCCGTGCGTTAATGAGCCGTCCAAAACTATTATTGTTGGATGAACCTTCAATGGGGTTAGCGCCAATCTTCATCCGCGAGATTTTCAAAATCATTCAAGAAATCCAAAAGACAGGGACAACAGTTTTACTAATCGAGCAAAATGCGAAAATGGCATTGTCGATTTCAAATCGTGCGTATGTACTAGAAACTGGATCAGTGGTCCTTAGCGGTACAGGACAAGAGTTGTTAGAAAGTGATGAAATTCAGAAAGCATATCTAGGAGGGTAATCATGGAAGTTAAAGATTATATGTCAACCAACGTTATTACAGTAACGCCTGAAACAACGGTTATGAAAGCTCTAGACTTAATGAAGGAGCACGACATTCACCGCTTGCCAGTTGTGGAAGATGGGAAGTTAGTCGGCTTACTCACAGAGGAACTAGTGGCTGGGCACTCACCTTCAATGGCGACAAGCCTATCGATGCATGAGTTGAACTACTTATTAAACAAGACGGCTGCGAGCGAAATTATGCAAAAGCAAGTCTTAACAGTGAAGGCTCATACATTATTAGAAGAAGCGGCGTCTCTGATGCGTCAACAAAAAGTCGGCGTTTTGCCAGTCGTAGATGCGCGTGGGCACGTGGAAGGGATTATTACCGACAAAGATATTTTCGATGCGTTTATCGAAATTTCTGGATACAACACTCCAGGTTCTCGTTTATTCATTGAAATCAATGAGGATAAACCAGGTCCTCTGGAAGAAATTTCAAATGTATTGCGCGAAAACAACGTGAACGTTTCGACGATTTCTGTGTATCACCGCGATGGGAAAGTGCAAGTGGTGCTTCATGTGGACTCGACTGAGCCCGATGAAGTGGCGGACTTTATCGCACAAAAAGGCTATCGCGTGATTTCAGCGATGAAGAAATAGGTTAAAGGGTTAAAGCGTGGTTTTAAAATCCTTGGACATCTTCATAGTTATAGAAATAACTGCACCGGACTGAGCCTAGGTCTCAGTCCTTGCGAAAGTCAAAGAGCTCCAAAGCGATTCTCGCTATGGAGCTCTAATTCTTTTCGCATGCGAATCGTTATTTCTATGACTATAGAGTCCAAGGATTTTTTTGCAACGCTAATCTGGGTGTGTCTGTTCACTAGGAATCACGCTTTTTATGAAAAGCACGCACCCATCGGAGTTCTCGGAGGGCGTTGAGTGGAGGCGGGGGACGGTGTATAATGGTGGGGAGATTCAAGGAGGTTTTGCGGATGAAATTTGATTTTACAACGGAATATGACAGACGTGGAATGGACGCGCTGGCTGTGGATGGGCTGGGGTTGATTCCAGGGAAGTCGCCAGATAGACCGAAGAAAGGCTTCGATGTGATTCCGATGTGGATCGCGGACATGAGTTTTCCAACGGTGCCAACGGTGATTTCAGCGATGCAAAAACGATTGGAACATCCGATTTTCGGGTACTTTATGCCTTCTAAAGAGTACTACGAGAGCATTATTCAGTGGCATGCGCGCCACCATCAAGTGACAGGATTAACGCGTAAGCATATCGGTCATGAAAATGGAGTGCTTGGGGGAGTCGTATCGACTTTAACATCATACGCTGCGCCAGGGGATGCGGTGTTAGTGCATAGCCCAACCTATGTCGGATTTACGCAGTCGTTAAACGATAATGGATTGAAGGCTGTGCATAGTCCGCTTGTGAAAGATGAACAGGGCGTTTATCGTATGGACTTTGAGGATATGGAACGAAAAATCAAAGCGCATAAGATACATGTGGCGATTTTCTGTTCACCGCATAACCCGAGTGGTCGTGTATGGGAGAAAGAAGAAATTGAACGCGCGATGGAAATTTACCGCAAGTACGATGTGATTGTCGTCTCGGATGAAATTTGGTCAGATATTATTTTTAAAGGCCATAAGCATATTCCAACGCAGTCGATTTCAGAA
>CALALK010000275.1 GCA_937923125.1 uncultured Carnobacterium sp. | reverse complement strand
TACCGCAAGTACGATGTGATTGTCGTGTCGGATGAAATTTGGTCAGATATTATTTTTAAAGGCCATAAGCATATCCCAACGCAGTCGATTTCAGAAGATGCAAAGAATCGCACAGTAGCCATGTATGCGCCAAGTAAGACGTTTAACTTGGCAGGGCTCGTGGGTAGTTATCATGTGATTTACAATGATGCGTTAAGAGACCGCGTGGAATCCAAAGGGATGAAGCCGCATTATAACGCGATGAATGTGATGTCAATGCATGCGTTAATCGGGGCGTATCAAGAGGAAGGATACGAGTGGCTGGAAGAGTTGCGTGAGGTCATCGAGAAGAATGCGGACTACGCGTGCGACTTTATTCACCGTGAATTTGACGGCGTGGAAGTGACCAAACCGGAAGGCACGTATATGCTCTTTATCGACTGTTCGAAGTTTTTAGCAAAACACAATTTGACGCTGGAACAGCTCGAAAAACGCGGCTGGGATGTCGGCGTGGCTTGGCAAGACGGCAAGATGTTCTTCGGCGAAGGATGTATCCGTATCAACCTTGCGTTGCCGTACGCGCGTCTTGTAGAAGCATTTGACCGTATGAAAAAATATGTATTCGTGGACACTGTGCCACCATTAGACTAGGAGGATTTCCATGACAAAGAAAGTAATTCAAACAGAACAGGCTCCAAAAGCAATCGGGCCTTACTCACAAGGAGTAGCCTACACAGGAGAAACAATTGTCGTCTCTGGACAGTTGCCAATCGTTCCTGAAACAGGGGAGTTTGCAGGAAGTGATATCGCCAGCCAAACTCATCAATCATTGAAAAATATCCGTGCGATTTTAGAAAGTGCAGGGGTAGGAATGGATGCGGTCGTGTCGACAACCGTGCTACTAGCAGACATCAACGACTTTGCGAACATGAATGAAGTATATGGAGAGTATTTTGCTTCTCCTTATCCAGCGCGTATGGCGTTTCAAGCAGCAGCCTTACCAAAGAATGCTCTTGTGGAAATCCAAGCGATTGCTGTAAAAGGATAAATGAATTAGGCACTTGCGTCCGGTGGCGCAAGTGTTTTTTGTTGGGGATTTTCTTCTATGGGGCAAGCGGTTGTGATAAAATAAGGGAAACAAGAAGAAAAGAGGCGTTATAAGTGCAGGTTGTAGAACAATCAAAAAAATCAAAACTATGGGCGCTGTTAAGCGGAATACTAGGAATTGTATGGGGTGGACTCATCTTTGTGGCACCGTCTTATATCTTGCCGAATATTTTTTCGATTGTCATTTTTAGTATGGTTTTTCCATTTACCGCACCCTCAGAAGAAACACTTCAGATTCTGCACCAAACGCAGACGATGTTTATTTATCTCGTTGCGTTTATTTGGGTGATGTTTATTGTCGCTAGAATTAGTCATCGCTATTATAAAAAGACGGGCGAAGTTCCGTATTGGATTACGAAAATCTTTTTACTGGCGGCAAGTTTAGGAGTTATTGCGACTCTTCCAGTTCTTGTTTCCTATATTCCAGGGTTAACGGGCATCAATGATGTGACGCTTCAAATCGGTGGGATGGGTTCCATTCTCATTATCACAGGTGGAGTTTCTGGACTATTGGGCTTGATTTCTGGAGCTGGATATATAATTTCGTTAAATCGATTTGACCGTTAATCGTTGTTTGAAATTCAAAGGAGCAAGATCCATGAAGAATAAGACATTAGCAAAAATTTGTGGCGTTGTCGGTATTGTTTGGGGTACGGTGGCGATTTTAGCGCCTGTACTCATCGTCATCCTTAGACGTCCACGGCAACCTCAACATTACGAAGCAGTAATTGTTTTAGGAATCATCAATCTATTGGTCATCGCTTTAGGAATAAAAGCACTACGCTATTATAGTGGAGATGCTCGGGTTAAAAGATGGGTGCCAAAACTCTTTTTAGCTTCGGGAGGACTCATCGTACTATTTTATTTCTCACGAATGATCATGGAGTGGAAAGGATTAGAGACACTTCTTTTTAGCTGGGAGTGGGCGAGTGATCTTTATGCGCTCAGTTATTTATTGTTACCCTGGTTAGCAGGGGTATTGTTTATCGTTAGCGGTGTTTTTTATTTGAGGGCGTTAACGAATTTCGACCGTTAAAGGAGATGAGAATATGACTCAGAAAAGATGGGCTAAAATCAGTGCGTTTGTGGGGATTGTAGGAGGGCCTTTATCGCTATTTTTCCTATTTTCATTATTTGCAGCGGGACTTGGCGCTAGTCGTTCGGGAGCACTGATATCCCTTGCTTTATTAGTCGCGACATTTGCCATTATCTTTTTCGTAGCATTGAAAAGTGCGCGCTATTATAAAGAGGATGAACGTGTGAATTCCGTGATGGCCAATCTATTTGTAGCTTCAAGCGGGGTAGGTTTCGTTATAAGCTTACTGATTGGGTCGGCAAATATTCCGATTGTCAGCGGAGTCCTTGATTGGATTATGCTCGCGGTATTCGACGGAAGTGATGGCTTTGAACGTGCGCTCATGCTAATGTTACTGTCTGCGATTCTATCCGTAGTCTGGGGCATTTATTATGCAATGTGTCTAAGGAAATTTAAAGATTCGAATTAAGGGAGAGGTGTAAGATGGAAGAGGTAACATGGGCGGTACGATGTGCTAATGTCGGCATTAAGGGAGGAGCACTTTTGCTAGTGGCTACTGTTGTATTATTTGCGGCAGGCCTTGGAGCAGATGGGTTCTTATTTACGGTAGCAGCCTTATTGATTGTGGCTACTTATGTGACCATCTTCGTAGTCTCTCTTAAAAGTGCTATTTACTATAAAGGAGATTCACGAGTGAAGAAGTGGGCCTCGAACTTGTTTTTACTGGCAGGAATTTTAGGCTGTGCCCCAATCGTTATCGTAATCCTTAGTAAAGTTCTGTTCTTAGATCAAGCCTTGCTTCAATTCTTTGATGTGATTGAGGAAGAAGTGGATATTTTTCTTATTCTCTTTCCACCTATCGTATTTGTTGGGGTGCTGTCGATTATTAGTGGCCTCGGATACGCTTCTTGCTTGAGGAACTTTAAAGAATAATGTGGAACGAAGCCCATTATGTGGCTTTTTTAAAGAAATTTGAGAATTAAAGTTTGAAAGGAGACAAGAATATGAAAAGTAAAAAATGGGCAATGATTAGTGCTTTGGTAGGGTTTATTGGTGGTGGTTTTTCAGTCCTATCACCATTTCTGTTAACTTTTGCGGCAATTGCAAAAAGTGATTCGATACAGAATACCGTTCAATATGGGTTGTGGATATTGAATCCTCTCGTATTCATTGTCGCTATAAAAAGTGCGCTCTACTATAAAGATGACGAACGAGTTCCTAATAAGGTTTCAAACTTATTTGTTTTAGCAGGGGCAGTGCTGCTTATTCCGGTAGTACTCACACTTCTAGCAACAGTTCCAGGTTTAGAGGCGATCAATGCAGTCGTTATAAAAATCATCAGTAGTTTCAGTAGAGGGTTAGAAATGTATTTTGGCCCGCTCATGATAGGTGGAAGTATGTCGATTCTTTCAGGTGGTTCTTACTTTAAATGCGCGCAAAACTTTAAAGAATCATAGGTAATCTTAAGCTTAGAGAGTTTCTCTAGGCTTTTTTATTTTGCATGCTTTATAATGATTGGGACAAAGAAAATTGGAGGCAAGTATGAAAGTTATTGTTATTGGTGGAGGGACGAGCGGTTTGATGGCATCGGTCAGCGCGGCGATGCATGGCGCTGAGGTCGTATTGCTTGAGAAGAATCCAACACTTGGAAAGAAGTTATTACATACAGGGGGAACACGTTGTAATGTGACGAACCGTCGTACCCCAGAAGAAATCGTGAAGCATATTCCTGGAAATGGCCGCTTCTTATATAGTGCCTTTTCGCAATTTGATAATCAGGATATTATTCAGTTCTTCGAGAGCCGCGGCGTGCGCTTGAAGGAAGAAGATCACGGGCGAATGTTTCCTGTGACCGATTCGGCTAAGACGATTCTGGAGACATTTATTCAGGAGATTAAGAAGCTAGGCGTCAACGTTCGTACGAATGTGAAAGTGAAGACGATTCGTATCAGTGATGGAGCCGTGCGAGTGGTGGAGCTTGATAATGGCGAGCAACTGGAAGCCGATGCAGTTATCCTAGCAACAGGTGGGAAATCTTATCCAAAGACGGGTTCGACAGGAGACGGATATGGCATTGCGAAAGTAGCTGGCCATACGATTACACCGCTCTTTGCGACAGAAGTTCCGCTAACGAGTGGCGAAGTGTTTATCCAAAAGGGCGAGCTTCGTGCGTTGTCGCTTCGTAAT
>CALALK010000274.1 GCA_937923125.1 uncultured Carnobacterium sp. | reverse complement strand
CTTGCTGCAACGCCGGAGTTCGCTCATCTAGAAGGTGGGTCAGCAATGGCCAAAACACTTAGCTTCGGATTCGTGATCGTTCAAGTCGTCTCACTTGTGGTCGTTCTTTACGCGAATGCCTTCGTGATGAAAAACCGTGCGAAAGAATTCGGTTTATACGGTATTCTCGGTCTTGACCGTAAGAATATTCAATTGCTCAGCTTTATTGAGTTATTTATCTTTGCCGTTTTAAGCATTGGTGCAGGGTTAATCCTCGGTGTGATTTTCCATGCGGCATCATTTGCGATTCTATTGAAACTCATTCAATACGATGTCGGTATTCACTATTCATTCCAATTCGGAAGTATTATTGCGGTTCTGTTAACGATGGTTGCCATCTTTGTTCTTGTGTTCTTTATGAATGCAACGAAGATTTACATGAGCCGTCCGCTTGAATTATTAAAAGAGAAGAAAAAAGGGGAGAAGAAAGGCCGCGCTGTTACCGTTCGTGCCATCATCGGTCTAGGGATTCTTGGGAGTGCATACTATATGTCACAATCCATCGAGTCACCTGTTAAAGCTCTCTTATACTTCTTCTTAGCAGTATTATTAGTAGTCATTGCGACTTACATTTTATTCGACGCTGGTTCGATTGCACTTCTATCCATCTTACAAAAGAATAAGAAGTTGTTCTATCAACCAACAAACTTTATTTCGATTTCAAACTTGCAATTCCGTATGCGTAAAAATGCTGCCGGACTTGCCAGCGTGTGTATCCTTTCTACAATGGTACTTGTTACAATGGCGACAACCGTAGCGCTACAACGAGGAACAACGGCAACGCTTGATCGGAATTACCCAACCGACTACTCTGCAGTAGCGTACTTTATAGTAGAAAATGAAATGAATCAATATCCTCCTATCGTACAAAAGATTAAGGAACAAACGAAAGGCCAAGTGAAAGATGAGAAGACATTCTTAAATGTGATTCGCTTTGGACAACGTATGGAGAATGGGTTTGACTTTGCGAATGTGAATGCAGGGGATAGTCCTGCAGCGATGTTCACCATTGTTTCTGTGGATCAATATAATCAAATGTTTGGAACGAACTACACGGTTGGCGATAAAGAAATGATTGTCGGCCATATTAAAGGTGACGTTAAAAATATTTCAGAAGTGAAGACGTATTCGGTTGTTTATAATGCAACGATTAAAGTCAAAGAAATGATTGATGCGACTCCATACGCGAAAGTGATGCCGCAATTACCATATGTGGCGGATAATCAGTACGTGGGGATTGTAAAAGACCCAATGCAATTTATGAATCCAGCAGCGGGTCAAGCCATGTATTACTTTACTTGGAATACAACTACGCCGTTTGCATCACGGGATGCTGAATGGGCAGCGTATAAGAATGTAATGAGTCAATATAAGACAGAAAAGTTAGCATTGCATAGTAAGCACGAAGAGGCCAAAACCTTATATGCCTTTATGGGAAGCTTGCTCTTAGTAGGGGCACTACTTTCTATCGCGTTCTTCATCGGTGCAGTGCTTGTCATCTACTACAAACAAATTTCTGAAGGATACGAAGACCGTGACCGCTTTGTGATTTTACAAAAACTCGGTATCGATCAAAAGACCATCAAGAAATCCATCAACCGTCAAGT
>CALALK010000273.1 GCA_937923125.1 uncultured Carnobacterium sp. | reverse complement strand
TCGGTATATTTAGCAAAATAAAAAACGATAAGGTATATAGACGATTCTGTCTGTATCCTTATCGTTTTTTTTCTTATGCGCCTTTTAGGTTGAAGTACTCTTGTAAATATTTCGCCAATCCATTTTCGTCATTTGTGAATGGAGTGATGGCATTTGCGATGTTTTTCAATTCATCAATTCCATTCTTCATTGCAACGCCGTGTCCTGCGTATTCAATCATTTCTAAATCGTTGTCTTCGTCACCAAAAGCAAGGATATTTTCTTGTTTAATGCCAAAGTAGCGTGATAAGTGCTCTAGCGCTTTTGCTTTATGAATGCCAGGTGAAATCACTTCTAGACATGGGAAGCTGCCGCCCCAAGTACGGATTTCAATTTCATTATCATAGCGGTCTAAGATTTTTGATTTAATTTCTGGTTGTTTCTCAATATCAGAGAAGAGAGCAACGGCTGTTGGTTGTTCTTTAAGTTTTGTGTTTTTACCAATCACGATTGGCTTTTGGTCTTTTGGATAAAACGGGCACTCTGGAAGTTCTTCCATGTCTGAATACACAAGTTCCGTTCCTTCGACCATTAAGTAATCGACCGGTAGCGTTTTGTTAAAGGCCACTAAATCAAGTACGAATTCTGAATCGAGTGTGATATGGTATTTTCCATCCCAATCTGGCATCCCTGGAATATGGCAGAGGGCACCGTTGAAGTTTGCGATTGGGCCACCTAGGTTTAGTTGGTCGTAATATTGTTTTGAATTACGGTAAGGGCGACCAGTGACAATGGCTACCTCATGACCTAAGTTTTTCACGGCATGAAGGGTATCAATTGTTTCTTGTGTCAGTTCTGAATTGTTGTTTAATGTAGTTCCATCAAGGTCGATGGCAATGAGTTTCTTTTCCATTCTTTCTCCTTTCAAAGTGGTTTTCTAAAAGCAGAAACTTGTTTTCAAAGTTTCCATCAAGTACAATATCTGTATAAGTTTACCATATTTTTGATTAAATAAGAAAGAGGAAGTTATGATTCAAATTGATTATCGTGAAGTAAATGGTGTCCCATATGCTGAAGTTGTGGATGCATCGTTAAAAGATCAAGCAATCCCAATTGTTGTATTTTATCATGGTTGGACAGGTAGTAAAGACCGTGTTGTCACAATTGGAGTTGAATTAGCGAAGCGTGGAATGCGTGCGATTTTACCAGACCAACACTTACACGGAGACCGTGGTGTGCGTCTGATTGGCGGCGAAATCTGGGAAATTGTAGCTAATAACATTAAAGAACTTCCTATTATAAAAGAAGAAATGAGACAACGCGGGCTCTTAGATGAAACGAAATTTGGAGTGTCTGGATTAAGTATGGGTGGAATTTCAACCTACGCGTTGTTCAATCAATATCCAGATATTACAGCAGCAGCGAGTTTAATGGGAAATGCGGATCCTGCTCGTTTTGCTAAATGGACAATTTCATCGGTTTGGATGACAGGAGCTACACAGGAGCAATGTGACGCACTAGAAGCTGAGATTGAAAAGAATAAAGCCTTCTTAGATGCAATGGCGCTTGCGAAACATCCGGAACGTATTAATGGACGTCCGTTATTCTTATGGCATGGAACTACAGATGATAAAGTACCATATGAATTGAATAAAGAATTTTATGAAACCATTAAAGACGAACCATATGCGAAAAATGTAGAGTGGCATGAAACACCAGGTCAAGGGCATATTGTGCCACATCAAGTGTTTGAAGATGTTGCTGACTTTTTCCAAAGAGTATTTCAATAGGAGAGTAGAAGATGACAGAAGAAAATAAAAATGCTGCAGAAGCAATGCAAGAGAAGATTTTAGAAGCTTTAGAAACTGTAATTGACCCAGAGCTTGGAATTGATATTGTAAATCTTGGGCTTATTTATCGAGTAGACTTGAATGAAGAAGGGCATTGCCAAGTGGATATGACGCTGACAACAATGGGTTGCCCGCTAGCGGATATTATTACGGATGAGATTCATCGTGCGTTAGCAGAGATTGAAGAAGTGAAGACAATCGATGTGAAATTGGTTTGGTATCCAGCATGGAGCCCAGATAGAATGTCACGCTATGCAAGAATTGCGTTAGGTATTAGATAAGACAAAATCCCCACAGATGTGGGGATTTTTTTGTGCAATAAAATAAATTCTGTCAGATAAATACGTATGGTGAAATTATCATATATGATAATTTTCATGGTGCATTCAAGGGAGTGTTTGGAGTTGGATGTAATGGGGTAAGGCGACTCACATCGCCCAGGGGGTTATTGAGTTTCGAGTTTATGTTTAATACCGCATATAATTTATATTGTATTGTCTTATAAATTAATCA
>CALALK010000272.1 GCA_937923125.1 uncultured Carnobacterium sp. | reverse complement strand
GTTAACAGTTGCAGTACTCAAAACTTCAACGTTTTCTTTATCTGACTTTTCTTCCAATATTTCAACAAATACTGTCCCTGTATCCTCAAGCAATTCTCCCGAAAACTCCACTAATTGCTCTAATGTATGTTTGGAAAGACTTCGAAGTTTATTTTTTATTTGTAAAAACAATTCTGCCGTCGCTTGCGCATCACTTCCAGCAGTATGTACTTGATGATGAGTAATGCCTAAAGAGTGCGTTAAATCTCCTAGGCGATAACTAAGCGCTGTTGGATAACAAATTTGCGATAGCTGAACCGTATCGACAAAAGGTACTTTCAAGTCTAAACCAAGTGCATCTTTTAGTGCAGATGCAATAAACGGTCCATCAAAACCAATATTATGTGCAACAAGCGTTCGATCTTCTAGAAGATTAAAAATCGTCATTGCAACTTCATCGAAATAAGGTGCTTTTGCGACATCTGCGTTCGTCACTCCAGTTAATAATTGAATCTCAAATGGAATACTTTTTTCAGGATTAATATTGAGCGAAACATGTTCAACGATTTGATCGTCATCAATTAGTGTGCACCCAAATTGAAAAATACGATCTCCAAATTCATATTTCGGGCCAGTCGTTTCTAAATCAATGACTGCATATTTTTTCTGCATATGAATCGCTCCTTTCTAAGTATTCCTACCCTATCCAGTTTACTAACTTATACCTCTTGTTGCAACAAGAACAACGGTTTTCATGCAAAAAAAGAAGCTTAAGCCATAGCCTAAGCCTCTTTCCTATCAATTATCGGATTAAACAGTTTTCCCTTTGTCGATAACCACTTGTACTTCTTCAGTACCTGTTAAAACGGTATGTTGTTTTACAGTCACATCTTTATCAGCAATCACGTATTCTAAATGAGCACCTGATTTAATCACTGTATTTGAAAGAATGATACTGTTACGAACGACTGCACCCTCTTCTACAACAACGTCACGGAAGATAATACTATTTTCCACAGTACCGTTAATCTTCGTACCATCTCCTAAAATCGAGTTCTTCACCGAAGCTTTCTTACCATAAATAGTTGGTACCGAGTCTTTAACACGTGTTGTAATTTGAGTACCAGAAAGGAATACATTCTTGATATTTTCGAAATCTAGCATTTCCATATTTAAGTCATAATAATCTTTAATCGTATTAACAACTTTCAAGTAACCTTTGATTTGGTATGCAAATACTCGTAGCGTTTCAAGGTTCTTAGCGATATAGTCGCGTAAGATATCTTCCCAACCTAGCGTCAAACCTCTCTTCACAATACCATTGAATAGTTCTTTCGTTAAAATATAGATTTTCACTTGGGTAGGACATACTTGATCAGAACCATCGAAATGATATAACGATTCATATACTTGATGATTTTCATCAAAAATAATTTGTGATTCCCCTACATTCGGTTTTCTATAATTATAAGCAACCGTAATATCAGATCCAGTATCCAAGTGATATTGGAACATTTCCTTAAAATCAATATTCCCGATAATATTCGTATCTGCTAAAATAACGAATTCTTCATCTAAATCTTGCGTATACACCATTGTATTGGCTAACGCTTCAATTTTATTTTGAGGAATGCGTGTTGATAAGTAGTTTGACATCGGAGTGATAAATTTCAAACCACGATTTTTACGGTTTAAATCCCAATCTTTTCCTGAAGCTACATGGTCGAATAAAGACTTGTAATTATGATTCGTTAATAATGCAATATTATCGATATTTGCATGTACAAGAGAGGATAACATAAAGTCAACCATACGATAGCGGGAAATTACTGGTAAAGCGGCAGCCGTACGATTTCTGACTAAACCTTGTAAGTCATCATTTCTATAATTATCTGCAAATAATATACAAAACGCTTTGATCATATTAATTTCCTCCAACTTTCGTATCTTCTTCTACCACTTCGAAATTGCCAATAACGGTAATCATATCTTTACCAAGTTCAATTTCTTCATGACCTACTGTCACACCAGATTTCACAACTGTTCCCTCAGCGATAATTGAGTTTACAACTGTTGCTCCTTCTTCAATGACTGCATTTTGCATGATGATACTTCCAAGAACTTTAGCATTTTTACCAACTGATACTCCAGAAGATAGGATTGATTCATGGACTTTTCCTAATAAAATCGTTCCATCGGAAATCATTGAATCAGTTACTTCAGCACTCTCCGCGATAAACTGTGGAAGTCTACCTTCGTGACGATAGTAGATTTTCCATGATTTATCAGAAATGTTGAATTCATCTTTGCGCTTGATTAAGTCCATATTTGCTTCCCATAGACTTTCAATTGTACCAACGTCTTTCCAATATCCTTCAAATGGGAATGCGTAAACGCGGCGTTCTTCAAGCAACATAGGAATAATGTTCTTACCAAAGTCTTTTTCACTTTCAGGATTTTCTTCGTCACGGATTAAGTATTCTCTTAATACTTTCCAGTTAAAGATATAAATCCCCATCGATGCTTTCGTTGAAACCGGATGTTCAGGTTTTTCTAAGAATTCTACAATACGTAAATCATCATCCGTATTTAAAATACCGAAACGACTTGCTTCTTCTAAAGGAACATTAATATGAGCAACCGTCAAGTCTGCTTTTTTCTCTTTATGGAATTCAAGCATCTTGTTGTAGTTCATTTTATAAATGTGGTCCCCAGATAAGATTAAAACGTACTCTGGATCGTACTGATCGATATATTTAATATTTTGATAAATTGCATTGGCAGTTCCTTTATACCATTCTCCTGTTTTACCCGCAGTATACGGTGGAAGAATTGTTAATCCCCCGTCCACACGGTCTAAGTCCCATGGGTTACCATTTCCCATGTAAGAGTTCAGTTCAAGCGGCATAAACTGAGTTAAAACCCCAACAGTAGAAATTCCTGAATTTGAACAGTTTGAAAGAGGAAAATCGATAATACGATACTTTCCACCAAAAGGTACAGCTGGTTTAGCCATATCCTTTGTCAGTACTTGCAGACGTGTACCTTGTCCACCTGCTAGTAGCATTGCGACGATTTCTTTTTTTCTTGCCATACGTTCAACCTCCGATTATTGATTATTGATGAGATACATTGTTGAAAACGGTGGTACGTTCACCGCGAGTTTATAATCAAAGCCCTTATGTGGTTCGGTAACTGTATGAAGTCCACGATTGACCACTCCGCTTCCGTTATACTTTTTAGCGTCAGAGTTTAAAACTACTTTGTAGCTACCCCATTTTGAAACGCCAATTTCGTAATTCTTAATTAAGTTTCCTGAGAAATTAGAAATAACAATCACTGAGTCGCCTTTAGAGTTCATTCTTGAGAAGACGAAACAGTTATTCCAAACATCTTCAACTTCATGCCATCTGAAACCAGTCCAGCCACCATCTAATTGCCATAACTCAGAATGTTTCTTATAGAAAGCATTCAAGTCTTTCACATAGCGATGAGTCGCATCATGAATTGGATATTTCAATAAGAACCAGTCTAATTCTCGTTCTTCATTCCACTCAATCATTTGTGGAATTTCATTTCCCATGAAGTTTAATTTTTTACCAGGGTGGGCCATCATATACCCCATGAAAGCTCTATAGTTCGAAAACTTATCTTCATAAGGAACTGAAGCTTTATCTAGGAGTGACTTTTTACCATGAACAACTTCATCATGAGAAATCGGTAAAATATAATTTTCTGAGAAGGCGTACATCATTGAGAATGTAAATTGATTGTGAATTCCTCCTCTGAATAGAGGATCTTTCTCTAAATAATCAAGAGAGTCATTCATCCAGCCCATATTCCATTTGAAGTGGAAACCAAGGCCTCCTTCTTCTACTGGTTTTGTAACCCCAGCGAATGCAGTAGACTCTTCAGCAATCATCATTACTCCAGGATACTCATTACGAACAAAATCATTTAGAGATTGAATAAATCGAATGGCTTCTAGATTTTCGAATCCTCCGTAAATATTACGTGCAGACTCTTCTTCACTTCGACAATAGTTATAAAACAACATTGAGCTTACAGCATCCACTCGAAGTCCGTCGATATGGAATTTTTCAAGCCAAAATACTGCACTAGAGTAAAGGAATGAAAGCACTTCTGTCTTTCCATAGTCGAAGACACGAGTTCCCCACCCTTTATGCTCTTGAATACGTTGGTCGCCGTACTCATAGCAAGGTGTTCCATCAAATTCATATAATCCAAAGGCATCTTTCGTAAAATGTCCTGGAACCCAGTCTAAAATCACACCAATATTTGCTTTATGACATTCATCCACAAAGTACATAAAATCTTCAGGCGTTCCAAATCTAGAAGTCGCTGCGAAGAATCCTGTTACTTGATATCCCCAAGATTTGTCATATGGATATTCAGTAATCGGTAATAATTCAATATGTGTATAATTCATTTCTTTTACGTAAGGAATTAACACATCAACCATTTCACGATAAGAATATGGATCCCCATTTTCCTTTTTCTTAAATGAGCTTAGCTCGACTTCATAAATATTCAAAGCTTCCTGGAAGGGAACTGTTCTCTTCTGCATCCATTTTTCATCAGTCCAAGAAAAATCTGGAAAATGATAAACTTTAGAAGCTGTTTGTGGTCTCGTCTCAGCATGACGTGCATATGGATCAGCTTTCCATAACCAGTCACCATGATGAGGAACGATGACATATTTATAAGAATCAAATTGCTTTACATTGGGAATGGTTATTTCATAGATTCCATTAGGATTAATGCGTTCCATTCTGTAATCTGTTGGTCTCCAGTCACAAAAATCACCTGTTACATATACCTCTTTAGCGTTTGGAGCCCAAACTCGGAATGTACATTCGTTATCACCTGGAAAGTTACCTAAGAAATCATAGCTATGAAAGTTTCTTCCCTCATGAAATAAATATTCTGCTAGTTGTTGCACTATACAATCACTCCTTTTCGCATTCGCTAACAAAAAGAAAATAAGCGTTTTCATTTTTGCTATAAAAATTAGAGAAGCTTGGCTCCCAAACAAATTCTCTTGTTATGATTATAACATATTTCTTAAATATTCGTATAGGTTTTCATGAATTTTCTTGAAAATTTTTGCTTTATTCTTATTAATTTTCATAATCACCGTTTTGGTATATCTTTTCATATGTTTGTATTACAATGGATATAGATTTTTAAAAAAAGGGGCCTATTATGATTTTCTATCACTCACTTAAAAATAAATATCCTTCAGGGGCAGTGACGGATAAGCAAACTATTTTTATTCAAGTTAAAGTTACGAAAGAGACTCACCTCTCTTCTATCCAATTAGTTTTAAAAGAAGACTTTACACAAACAACAAGAATCTATCATCCAAGTCGCTCTACGATTGAAGCGGACGCAACGTTATTCTCATTTGAAATCTCACCTTTACAAACAGGACTTTATTTCTACTATTTTGAAGTTCGTTCTAAAATCGGGACTTACTTCCTTACTAACCATGAATTCCAAGCTGTTCCTGTTATTAACTATCATGAAATTAACAGTTGGCAATTAACGGTTTACGAAGAACAATTTACGACTCCAGAATGGTTTAAGGGTGGAATTATGTATCAAATCTTCCCAGACCGTTTCAAGAGAAGTGAACAATATAAAGCTAAAAAAGCCGCGAACGAAGATATTCGTTACCGTCATGATGAGTGGGATGAATTGCCTCAATCGAGTATCACACATGAAAATTACAAGGCGCAGGATTTCTTCCTTGGGAATTTAAAAGGAATTGAAGAAGAACTAGATCATTTCAAAGCCTTAAATGTAAACTGTATTTATTTAAATCCAATTATGGAAAGTCCAGATAACCACCGCTACTCTACTGCGGATTATTTCAATGTGGATCCTTACTTAGGTACGAATGAAGACTTTAAAAAGCTTTGTGCGAAGTTTAAAAAACATGGAATCGAAATTATTTTAGATGGCGTATTTAGTCACACTGGTGACGACAGTATTTACTTCAACAAGCAAAGTCATTACGATAGCGTGGGTGCGTATAACTCAACAGAGTCACCATACTATCCATGGTTTAGCTTTATGGAGTTTCCACACACGTATCACTCATGGTGGGGATTTACAAATCTTCCAACCGTAAATAAATTAAACCCAGAATTTATGAAATTCATCAATGATCCTAAAACTGGTGTACTACCATTCTGGCAACATTTAGGAATTGGTGGTTGGCGTTTAGATGTAGCCGATGAATTCCCTGATGAGTTTTTAGATGCATTACGAGTAACCGTAAAACAAACAGATCCAGAAGCTCTCATTATTGGTGAAGTATGGGAAGATGCTACAACTAAGTATGCCTATGATAAACGTCGTCGCTATTTCTTAGGAAAACAACTCGACAGCGTTATGAACTACCCTTGGAAAGATGCCATTATTGAGTTTGTTCAAACGAAGAATGCTCATGCTTTACGCTTTGCCATCGAAGAATTGATTGATCATTATCCAAAACCAGCACTCGACGTTCTCATGAACTTACTAGATAGCCATGATACTGAACGTATTATTACAAAAATTGGATTTGGCAATACGGAAGCTGTTCCGCTTCATGAGCGTCCAACACTTGAACTAACTGGTAAAGAACTTGAAGATACCATTCAAAAATTAAAAATCGCAAGTTTCATCCAATTCACTCTTCCAGGTGTTCCTTCGATTTATTACGGAGATGAAATTGGAATGCAAGGGTTCCGTGACCCATATAACCGTAAGACATTTAGCAAAAAAGAAATCAACGAAGAAATTTTCACTCATTACAAAGCATTAACTGCCTTTAGAACTGAGTATAAAGAAGACTTTAAAAGTAACTTTAACGTTGTATATGAAAACGGAGGATGTCTTGTCTTCCAACGTGAGTCTCTTCTATGTGCGGTCAATATGAATGACCATACAGAGTACATTGAAGGTCTCCATGGTAAACAGATTTTTGCAAGTCACCAAACAAGAAATCATCCAAACGGAATTCTTGTTCCTGCAAATGGCTTTGCTGCTTATCAAATTTAATCGATAAATACAAAAAAGATTCTCACAGTGGGGCTTGCCCACTTGTGAGAATCTCTTTTTTTATTTCATTAACCTTGAACAGGTTTGATGTGCCAAATGTCTTTTGCATACTCTTCTACTGAACGGTCAGCTGAGAAGATTCCAGCATTTGCGATATTCGCAAGGCTCATCTTCATCCATTTAGATGAATCGTTGTAGGCTTTTTCAATGCGCTCTTGTGCTTCAACATAGCTGTCAAAGTCTGCAAGACACATATAGTGATCTTGAGTTAATAAGTAATCCACGATGAAGTTGAAGTTCATACCACCAACCGTCATTGTACGGATGAAGTCAAGAACTGTCTTAATCTTAGGTGAGTTATTGTAGTATTCCCAAGGTTTGTACCCCTTAGCATATAACGCCTCTACTTCTTCTGTTTCTAAACCGAAAATAACAATATTGTCTTCTCCAACAGCCTCGTAGATTTCAACGTTAGCTCCGTCCATTGTACCAAGTGTCACTGCTCCATTTAGCATTAGTTTCATGTTACCAGTACCACTCGCCTCTTTACCTGCTTGAGAGATTTGTTCACTCACATCAGCAGCTGGCAAGATGATTTCAGCTAATGTCACTTTGTAGTCCGGAATGAATACTACTTTAATGTATTCACGCACTAATTCGTCACTTTCAATCATTTGAGAAATTGAGTGAATGAATTTAATAATATTTTTCGCCATTTGGTATCCTGAAGAAGCCTTCGCAGCGAAAATAAATGTACGTGGAGTTGGACGTAATCCATTGTATTTAATTTCATGGTAAAGATATACAATGTGTAACGCATTTAATAATTGACGTTTGTATTCATGTAATCTCTTCACTTGTACGTCAAAGATTGAATGAGGATTTACTGAAATTGCAAGAGTTTCTTTAATGTAAGTTGCTAATTGCTCTTTCTTCGTTAATTTAATGGCTTGTAAATCTTTTAGTACTTTCTCATCATCTTTATAAGCATTTAATTTAGAAATACCAGAGAGGTCTTTAATAAAGTCATCTCCGATTAATTTTTCTAAGTACGTAGCAAGTTCTGGATTTGCTTGACCTAACCAACGGCGGTGTGCAATCCCATTTGTCACATTCCCAAATTTTCCAGGATATAATTCGTTAAATGCTTTAAATGTATCACGAACAAGAATTTCACTATGCAATTTTGATACTCCGTTTACATAATGACTACCTACGATTGAAAGATTCGCCATCTTAATCATGTCGTCATAAATAATCGCTGTATCACGTAATGTATATTGTTTTCCTTGTTCCATTACCCATAAGCAGAAACGTCTATTAATTTCTTCAATAATTGAGTAAATACGTGGAAGAATTGGTTGGAATAAGGATACTGGCCATTTTTCCAATGCTTCTGCCATGATCGTATGGTTTGTATACGCAAATGTCTTCGTCGTGATTTCCCATGCTTTATCCCATCCGTATCCATACTCATCCACTAATAAACGCATTAATTCCGCAACGCCCATCGCAGGGTGTGTATCATTAATATGAAGCGCTACATGTTCTGAGAAGTTTTCTAATGTACCAAATTCACGGTAATGATTCTTCACTAATTGTTGTAATGAAGCACTAATGAAGAAGTATTGTTGTTTAATACGTAACTCTTTACCTTCGTTAGTAACATCTGCTGGATATAATAACTTCGAAATAGAAGACGCAATGGCTTCTGCTTCTGATGATTTAGAATATTCACCACGTTCAAATAGTTTCATATTGAAACCAGTTTTTGCTTTTGCTTCCCATAAACGGAGTGTGTTCACTGCTGAAGCATCATAACCAGAAATTAATAAATCATATGGTTCCGCTTGAATCGAAGTATAGTTTTTGTGGTTCACTTTTAAGCCAGTATCTGTCATGACTTGCTCTAATTCTCCACCAAATCGCACTTCTACTTCTTCATCATTACGATACACTAACCCATATTTACCAAGGTCTAACCATTGATCTGGGAATTCTTGTTGCCATCCATTCGTAATGACTTGTTTAAAAATACCGTATTCGTAAAGAATTGAGAACCCTGTTACTGGATATTCATTACTTGTTAAAGCGTCTAAGTAACAAGCCGCTAGACGACCTAAACCACCATTTCCTAAACCTGGATCTGGTTCCATATTGTAAATTTCATCTAATGAAAAATCATGTTCACTTAAAAACTCTTTTGCTTCTTTTTCAATGCCTAAATTGAATAAGTTATTGCGAAGTGTACGTCCTACTAGGAATTCCATTGACATATAGTACGCACGTTTTTGACGAGTTTGTTTTAATGTTTGTTCATAGCTGAATTTCTTTTCCATTAAAATATCACGAACAGATCTCATCATCGCTTCGTATACTTGTCTTTTACTTGCATTTGAGATGGTTACACCAAATTGATTCTTTAATGAAGTTTCTACACGACTTGTTAAACTTTTTTCGACCATTTAAGGGCCTCCTTCTAATTTTTATACCACTTCATGGTACAAATCTAAATATTTCTTAGCGGATTGTTCCCAACTGACATCTTTTTGTAAATTGTTTTTGATAATTTGTTTCCATTCATCAGGCGATTGGTAGAAGCATGTCACAGCACGATAAATGGCATCCATCATATCACCAGCTTGGAAACTTTCAAACGTAAATCCATTTCCTTCTACTCCTGTAAATGGAATAACCGTATCGCGTAATCCACCGACACGATGAACAACAGGAACTGTTCCGTAACGCATTGAGATGAGTTGTGACAATCCACAAGGCTCTGTCTTAGAAGGCATTAAGAATAAATCACTCGCTGCATAAATTTTCGCAGACATCTCATTAGAGAATAGTAAAATGCTTCGTACACGATCATGTCTATAGTGTTCTAATGAACGAAGTGCGCTCTCATAATGAGCATCTCCAGTCCCTAGAATAACTAATTGTGCACCCGTTCTGAGAATATCTTCGCTTGCTTGTAAAATTAAATCAATTCCCTTTTGATGAGTAAGTCGTGTCACCATTCCGATTAATGGAATATCGGCATTCACTTCTAAGTCCATCTCTTTTTGGAACGCTAATTTATTTTGAACTTTATCTTCGAATGTCTTTAAATCGTAGTTCACTGGAATCATAGCATCTGTTTTTGGATTAAATTTATCCACATCAATTCCGTTTAAGATTCCTCTTAATTTTCCTTGCTCAACATTTAAAATCTTATCAAGTCCATATGAAAAATAAGGGTCCAAGATTTCACGCGCATATGTTTCACTGACTGTATTGACGCGGTCCGCTAATTGAATCGCACCTTTTAGCAAGTTTAAGTCTCCGTTATAAATCAGCGCATCAAAGTACTTATTCTCTAAACCAAATAGATTTCCCATTTCATAAGGATTGAATTTACCTTGGAATTCAATATTATGAATTGAAAGAACACTCTTCATATCTTTATAAAATTCTGCTTCACGACTCTTTAATACATCTAAATAAATAACAGACAGTGCTGTATGCCAGTCATTCACATTCACAACATCCGGCTTGAAATCTAGTGCTGGCAAAATTTCAAGTGCTGCTTTTGAGAAGAAAGCAAAACGTTCACCATCATCAATTTGTCCATAAATACTATCCCGATTGAAATATTGCTCATTATCGACAAAATAACAAGGAACTCCGTCCACTTCTGTCTCGAAAATTCCACAATAAGAATGTCTCCATCCTAAATCCACAAATTGATATGCTTTGTATTTTAAGCCAAAACGTTCGCGATCAATACTAGAATACAAAGGTAAAATAACACGTGCATCTACGCCTAATTCACGAAGGGCTTTTGGAAGAGAACCAATAACGTCTCCTAACCCTCCTACTTTAACAAAGGGAGCTGCTTCAGCTGCAATAAAACAAACTTTCATACACTTTCTCCTTTAACTGGTGATAAGCTTATTATATCGTGAAATCATGAAAAGAACTAGACTTCTTATATAATAAATTTAATAATGTAAAACTATAGAAAAAACCTAGGACAAATGTCCTAGGTTCAATGAGCCATTAAATTTCTGGATAGATATCTTCCACAGATTTTTCTGGGTCAATCACGATGAATAAGTTACCGTGAGAACCAATTGCTGAACTTTGGTATTTGTTGTCATTTCCATCTTCATCTACTGGGCTGTATGGGAAATAAACACGATCTTTTTCAACAATTACATCTGATTTTGGATGATTTCCATCAACATATAAAATATCCATTAATTCGATATCGCTATATTTTTTAACACGTTCGAACATACCTAATTCTAAACCACCTAAGTTAATGTCTTCTGACATAACGTGGTCTGCTTCAGGGAGGATCTCGATACGTAATGATTCACATGGGTGAATTTCTTGGAATTCTCCACCGTTAATACGACCAAATGATGTAGTAACTTTTTTAATCCATAAGTCACCAATCAAACGACGATTAATCGTCCATGTTTCTCCATTTCTAAATACAAATCGTAAACCTGACATAACCTTTTTCATATAGGGTCACTCCTTAAAATAAATTATTGCTTACAAAATGATAATACCATTGAAACGCCTTTCATTCAAGAATTATATTTAATAAAACGGCTTTCAATAAATTGTTTTTCATTTCAATGAAACTTTATTTACTTTCATTGAAATTATTTCTAATCCATGAAACTATCTCTGTATTTTCATTGGCTAATCTACCAGATAAAATCTCTGTTTGAAGGGCTTGTAAGACTTCACCAATAATAGGGCCCATCTTCTCTAAGCCAAGCGCTTCTTTAACTCCAAACCCATCAATTTGAATGTCTTTCATCGAACGAATCGGTAATTGTTGATACACAGCCTTCAGCTTTTCTAGTTCCTCTACTCGACCAATTCCTGGCAACAACTGCTCCACTTCGACAGCTAAGTCTTCAGGGCACTCATAAGCAAGAAATGCATCCCAATCTTTTTCAAGACGAGCGAGCAATGCTTGATAGCCTATTAATATAGTAGAGATTTGGTCATTCGATGATTTCCAGTTTTTCAATACTTTTCTTAAGTGAGGAATACTTAATCGTTCATAGTAAGCAAATAAAATCCAAGCTTGAGTAATCGTAAGTTTGTCTAACGGAAATTCTCCTACTTTCAACAGTGTATCATTAGTCGCTTTAAAATCAGGACAAGCTTGATATAATTCACTTTCCACAAAGGCTTTAAAGGCAAGGGTGCGCTGTGGACTCAGTATCATTTTCTCAAACTCAACTTTCATACGTTCCACAGCAACTCGCTCGAGATTGGCTTTTAAAGTTCGAATTGCATTAAACGTATCAGATTCTATCGAAAATCCTAATTGCCCTGCAAATCGAACTGCACGCATCATACGTAAGGCATCTTCATTAAAACGCTCCATAGGATTTCCAACACAGCGAATAATGCCACAATCTAAATCTTCAATCCCATTAAAATAATCGACAATTTCTTCCTTGTCGTTTACCGCAAGAGCATTAATCGTAAAGTCACGACGCATCAAGTCTTCTTCCAGGCTTCTGACAAAGGTCACGGAGTCTGGATGTCTAAAATCTTGATACGTCCCTTCCGTACGAAATGTTGTCACCTCATAGCTATCATGATGATGCAAAACAAGAACGGTTCCGTGTTCAATCCCCACATCTACCGTATGCGAAAAGAGACTCTTCACTTCTTCAGGGGTTGCACTGGTCGCAATATCCACATCCGAAATTTCTTTTCCAAGAACCAAATCACGGACTGATCCACCTACAAAAACGGCTTCGTGTCCAGCTTCTTTTAAGGTTTGAAGAACAGGTAATGCACTAACGAAGAGTGGAACCGATTGTATATCAACTTTTCGTTTTAAATCACTCATCTTCTAACTCCTTTAATCGATTTGTTAGTTCCATAAAACGCTGAGAGTCCATAGATTCCAGAGCCTCATTGATTTCTGCTTTCAATTGAGAAATCAGCACTTCTTTTTGAATACTATCTAATTCCTCATCGACTACTTCCATCTCTTCTACTTCAGAGAAATAGTAAGGATTTTTCTCTAATACAGCAAAACTCACCATACTCTTATACGCGTTTGGAAAGTCTAATTCCACATAGCAATCTTCTTTCCAATGAAGACGCATATCGTGAAAAGCCACTTCTGGATTATCGAATTTTGTTCCTTCTTTATAGAATAGAAAAGATTCTTGAGCGGGTTTAATCGTTGAAAATAACATTCCTTTTGGAGTAGCTTCTACATGCTCCACAAAATGAATTTGTTTCAACAATAACTCATGGTTTAACAAGTAGTTCAGAATCCACAATGACTCTCTTCTTTTCAAAGAATGATTTGAAATGAACCACGAAATAAATTTCTTTTTCGTTTCTAAACTTGGGTTAAACAAAGTATCCCTCCTACTCTTCAAAAATAAATGTATATCGGATAAATTCAGGATTAAATGGATCGACCTTTAAGGCTTCTTGTAAGGCTGGAGCAGCTAAATCTTTACGTCCTTCTTCCATCATGAAACGAATATAGTCTTCTAAAAATTCGACTGAACTTTCACCAGCTTCATAGGCTTTTTGATAGTTCTCAAAAGCCTTCTCGTACTCTTCCATTGCTTCATAAGTTTTCGCAATGAGATAAAGAATCACTGCATCTTCTTTTGTTTCAAGGCTCTCTAAAAACGCAATGCTTTCCTCATATTCTTCTTCATCATTTAACGCTTCAACATAACTTGTTACATTAAGTAAAGAATCGCTATTAATGTTTACAGCCTCTTTTAATTCTTGTAAGCCCACTTTTGGATTTCCTGATGCGATTTCAATTTGCCCAAGAATACGGTGTGCTTCATCATTCAATTCATCAAAAGCAATCCATTTTTTCGCATATTCTTTTGCTTCTTCGTCACGTTTCAAGATTAAAAGACATTGAATCACATTCAGTGTCACTTCACTATTTTCTTGTTCACGTTCTAGAAGTTCCATGTGATACTCGAGAGCTTTCTCATAGTTGCCCTCAATAGACTCATATGACGCCATCTGGAACAATAAATCACTCGAGAGGCCATCGATGCTTTCTTCACCAATAAATTGCTCTAATGGCTCTTTATCGCCCATTCTTAAAGTTGCTTCAACATACAATTCTTGTGCACGTTCTTCTTCCCCAGTTTCCTTTGTATTTTGTTTTAAGAAACGCTCTAAGAAGAATGCACTACGTTCGAAACTTCCGGCTTCGAATAATAATGTTCCAAGGTAAAAGTCAATGATCGCTTCATCTGGTTCTAAATCCTTTGCTTTTAAGAGTTTCTTCTCTGCTAAGTCGAAATCTCCCTCTTCTCGGTAAGCTTCTGATTGCACCACCAACACACTTGGATAGTCTGGGTCTGTTTCAGGAATATCATACAGAATCGATAACGCTTGATCTGTTTCTCCTTCAGCTACTAAAATCTCGGCCAATAAAATTGTCCAAATCGCTTCATCTGGTTCCACTTCAGTGAGTCGTAACAGAGCACGCTTTGCTTCTTCGTAGAATCCAATTGATACAGAATAAGTGGCTAAATCTGCCATCTCTTGAAGGTCTTTTTCTGGGTTGAAATTGTCAAAAAATTGGTGATAGTGTTCATAGACTTTATCAATATCTTGTTCTTGTAAGGCTTGTTCAATCGCTTCGATTACTTGTGTCATAATGTCTCCTTTAGCAGATAAGCTGCATTTAAATATGTATACTATTGAAGTTTCACACCAAAAAAAGAAGGTGTTATATAGAGTTAACTCTAATATAACACCAATTAAAACTTCATGCTATGAAAAATAATTCATTGGAATTATTTTTTAACTGCATCTTTAAGAGCTTTACCAGCTTTGAATGCTGGAACTTTAGAAGCTTTGATTTTGATTTCTTTACCTGTTTGAGGGTTACGTCCTTTACGAGCAGCGCGTTCGCGAACTTCGAAGTTACCAAATCCGATAACTTGAACTTTTTCACCTGCTTTTAAAGCTTCTTGAATTGTTTCGAATAACGCTTCAACTGTTGCTGAAACATCTTTCTTTGTTAATTGCGTTTTTTTAGCAACGCGATCTACTAATTCTGCTTTGTTAGCCATTTTAGTTTCACCTCCGTCAAATAAGAATTTCTATCAGAGTTCGTTGAGTGGTCCAACTTGTCTGGAAATCGAAAAATAGTTTTGATTTCCTCTAGATTATACCATTCAAACTCTATAGTTTCAATGTTTTATATCTTGTTTTATAAGGCTTATATGAATTTTTTTACTTTCTTT
>CALALK010000271.1 GCA_937923125.1 uncultured Carnobacterium sp. | reverse complement strand
AAAGTAATGGAATCCTCACGAACGACTTGTTGTACTAAAACTTTAATTTGCTTCTTCAGAGAATCTTGTAGGCGGTATGGGTTTGCAAAAACCACTTGATACCCTACGCCATGCACATCGACAACAATCGCTGTTGGTAAGATATGCGCTAACTCTCCATTTAAATATTCATACATGAATGATGCTCCTTTTTTGTCTATATCAGAACAATTTTAGCATAACAGGAAGGTCTAGGGCAAATGTCTGTTCGCATATTGTTCAAAAAAGCAGCCCCCATCTATAGAGACTGCTTTTAAAAATTCAGTTATTCGTTTAAATTATGCATTTAATAATGCTTCAGCTTGTTTTTCAAGTCCTGCTACTACTTCTTCGTCTAAAGTCACAACGCCTGTTCCCCAAGCTTCTGGGTTAATTTTAGCACCAGTGAATTCACCCACTACTTGCATACGGATGAATGGTAGTAATGCGTTATAAGCTGCAAACAATGGTTCATGTCCTGCATTTGCCATTGCTGATATCGTTACAACTTTATCTTGTAGAATTGAAGGTCCGTGTGTATCTGATAAGTCTAACGCACGGCTCATCCAGTCTAATAAGTTTTTCACTGTTCCAGGAATTGCAAAGTTATAAACTGGTGAGAAGATCCATACTGCATCCGCTTTTCCGAATGCATCGCGAGCTGCTTGTACTTCAGGTAATACTGGAGTTTCTAAGTCTTGGTTCATTAATGGAAGGTTTGAGTAATCTAAGTAAGATACCGTTGCTTTTCCTTCTAAAATACGTTCTGCTTTCTCAGCTAATTGGTGGTTGAAGCTACCTTTACGTAAGCTACCTACTACAAATAAAATGTTTTTCATCTTCTTTTCCTCTTTTTGTAAATGATTTGACCAAGAAAGTGACGTCTTCTCTCTTGGGAGTGAATTTAGATTATCATCACTTAAACGTTAAAGCAATTTATCTGCTCAGAAAAAATATTTTTATTTTTTTAAACAAAAACTCTTAAAAACGTTGGTATCATCCTATTTTAAAGTGAAATTTAAAAATATCATTATAATGTATACGTTATACAGTGTAGGGCCAAAACTTCGCACTGTGAAGTTTTGCTTCCCGAAACGTACGCAAAAGTATACTACCACACCGCGCAGTAGCTTATTGATGTTCTCTTCATCACTCGTGATTCAAGAACATCTAATAAGCCTTGCGGAAATCATTCACAGTGTGAATGATTT
>CALALK010000270.1 GCA_937923125.1 uncultured Carnobacterium sp. | reverse complement strand
GCCATTGTTGCAACGAACATTGTCATTACTTCACCAAAGTTGGCAGATAGTAAGTATTGAACTGCTTTTTGGATATTCGCGAATACTTTACGTCCTTCTTCAACGGCTACGACGATTGTTTCGAAGTTGTCATCGGCAAGTACCATGTCTGAAGCACCTTTAGAAACCTCAGTACCTGTAATCCCCATACCAACACCGATATCGGCTTGTTTAAGTGAAGGAGCATCGTTTACTCCATCCCCTGTCATCGAAACAACTTTACCATTCTTTTGCCAAGCTTTTACGATACGAACTTTATGTTCTGGAGACACACGAGCGTATACAGAGTAAGTTTCAACAGTACGTTCTAATTCTTCATCAGAGATATCGTTTAATTCGCCACCAGTTAATACTCCGTCTTCTTGATCTGGACGAAGGATACCTAAACGTTTTGCAATCGCTTGGGCTGTATCACGGTGGTCCCCTGTAATCATGATTGTACGGATACCAGCTGATTGAGCTACTTTAATCGCAGCCGCTGCTTCCTTACGTTCTGGGTCAATCATCCCTACTAAACCAGCAAAGATTAAATCATGTTCGATTGAATCTGTGTCCACTGTTTCAGGAAGAGTATCAATCACTTTGTATGCCATCGCTAACACACGAAGCGCTTGAGTTGCCATTTCTTTGTTTAATTTCATTAATGTTGTGCGGTCATCTTCTGTAAACGCAGAAACCTCACCATGTTTTTCAATCTTAGTTACACGGTCTAATAACATATCTGGAGCACCTTTCGTTGCAACCAAATATTTACCGTCTTCTAATTGATGAATCGTTGTCATTAATTTACGTGTTGAGTCAAACGGAACTTCCGCAATACGTGGAATGTTTACTAACTCTTCACGTACATCATAGTTTTTATCAAGACCGTATTGAACCATTGCTGTTTCAGTTGGGTCTCCTAATAATGAGTTGTCTTGAGAAATCTTTGTGTCGTTTGCTAAGTTCATTACACGAAGCGCGATGTTGTCTTTAGAAATTTCTTCTGACGCATCATGGATTTCGTTATCATAAACCATTTTTTCAACAGTCATTTGGTTAAGTGTTAATGTACCTGTTTTATCCGAACAGATAATTTCAACACCACCTAATGTTTCAACAGCTGGCAATTTACGAACAAGCGCGTTACGTTGCGCCATTTTTTGAGTTCCTAATGCAAGGATAATAGTTGAAATGGCAGGTAACCCTTCTGGAATCGCAGCAACGGCAATCGCAATCGCTGTTAATAACATATGAGTCCATTCATTTCCTCGAAGCATCCCTACCAAGAAGATAATCACGGCAATCACTAAAATCATGATTGTTAGCCATTTACCAAGAGCATCTTGGTTTTCTTGAAGTGGTGTTTTACCTTCTTCAGTGTTCGCTAACATATTAGCGATTTTACCAACTTCTGTATTCATACCAGTACTTGTAACCACACCAACAGCACGGCCGTAAGTTACGTTTGTACTTGAGAACGCCATATTTGTACGATCTCCAATTCCCACTTCGTCTCCTGTAGGAATAACTAAGTCTTTATCAACCGGAACTGATTCCCCTGTTAATGCTGACTCTTCAATTTTCACTGTGTTTACTTCGAATAAACGCATATCCGCTGGCACAACATCCCCAGCTTCAAGGATAACGACGTCACCGACTACGATGTCTTCCCCTTTAATATGTTCCACGTGTCCATCACGTAAAACACTTGCTACAGGTGAAGCCATTTTCTTCAATGCTTCGATTGCTTCCTCGGCTTTAGACTCTTGGAAGACCCCTAACACAGCGTTTAATAACACTACCGCTAAGATGATAATTGCATCCGTTGGGTCTGGTTCGCCTTGGTGAGCAAACATAGAAACAACTGCCGCCACTAAAAGTACTAAAATCATGAAGTCTTTAAATTGATCCACGAATTTTTCTAATAGTGATTTTTTCTTTCCTTCTTGTAACGTGTTTGCACCGTATTTTTCAAGTCTTGATGCAGCTTCTTGTGAGCTTAAACCAGAAGGACTTGATTGTACTTCTTTAAATACATCTTCTACAGACTGCAAATATACGGGTTTTGTTTGTTGTTCCAACAAAATACACTCCTTTTCTTTTTCTATAAAAAGAGAGACTTATGCCCATCATCCTATTGATAACAAACATAAGTCTCACTGTTCAAGATAATACCAGCGAGAATTCGCTTGCTGTTGATATTATCGCAACGCTCGGTTGCCAGTTACTCCCTTATAGAGATTGATTATTGTTGTAGTTACTATACCAAATAAGTATGAGTTTTGCAAATTTTTTAG
>CALALK010000269.1 GCA_937923125.1 uncultured Carnobacterium sp. | reverse complement strand
GTAAGTACCACATTCCAATTTATGCCAATGAAAAAACGTGGCAAGCCATGGCCGGTAAAATCGGGAAAGTCGCTCTCGAACAACAAGAAATCTTCAATACTGGAGACACACTAACATTTGGAGACTTAGACGTGATGAGTTTTGCAGTATCACATGATGCGGCCGCTCCTCAATTTTATAGCTTCCAACGTGAGGGCAAGCAGTTCGTCATGCTGACAGATACAGGTTATGTCAGTGATAAACTAAGAGGTCTGTTGAAAAATGCAGACGCGTATCTCATCGAGAGCAATCATGATTTAGAAATGCTTCGAATGGGACCGTACGCTTGGCATTTGAAACAACGTATCTTAAGCGACAAGGGACACTTATCGAATGATGATGGCGCACTTGCGATGTGTGAAATGATGGGCGACCGTACGAAACGGATTTATCTAGGCCACTTAAGTCAGGATAATAATATGAAGGAAATCGCCTATCAGACTGCGGAAAGTATCTTCCAAACGCATGATAAAGGGGTTCATCAAGCATTCGAGTTATACCATACGGATCCGTATGAACCTACAAAATTATTTACTGTTTAAAAACTTAGCAAGAATGAAAGAGTTTTTTAAGGACTCCGTAAGCTTTATTTCATATAAATTTCATATGAAAAAACTATTGTATATTTACAAACGAGAGGAGTGAGCAGATGTCACAAGAACAATTAACTAGAAAAAAATCATCGAAGTCTTTTAAAAACGGCTTTATCGGTGGATTAGTGGGAGGAGCAGTCGCTGTTGCCGGAGGAGTTGGAATTATGGCTGTAACCAATCCAGCAAACCAAGCAACAACACCTGCTACACAACCCTCACAATCACAAGTGGAAACAACAAAAACATCCACAGCCACAAAAGGTGGAACAGAAATCACTAAAGTGGTTGCTGAAGTGAAGAACGCGGTTGTTTCAGTGATTAACAAACAATCAACTTCAAGAAATAACTTATACGGCACACAACAAACCGGAGGAGAATTAGCTACTGCGTCTGAAGGTAGTGGGGTCATTTATAAAAATGAGGGTGGATATGCCTATATCGTGACGAACTATCACGTTATTGCGAAATCACAAGAATTAGAAGTTCTTTTAGCAGACGGGACACGTGAAAAAGCTGAGCTTGTTGGTAGTGACCAATGGACAGACTTAGCCGTGATTCGTATTGCCAATACAAATGTGTCAACTGTCGCAAAATTTGCAAATTCTGATGATGTTGAAGTAGGGCAAACTGCCATCGCTATCGGTTCTCCTTTAGGTAGTGAATTCGCAACAAGTGTAACGCAAGGGATTGTGTCCGCAACGAACCGTTCTGTTGCAACAGACGTTGATGGCGATGGACAAGAAGACTGGGTCGTAACGGCCATTCAAACAGATGCAGCGATTAATCCAGGGAACTCAGGAGGTGCGTTAATTAATAGCGCCGGCCAAGTTATCGGAATTAACTCAATGAAGATTTCTAAGTCTTCTGTTGAAGGGATGGGATTTGCGATTCCAAGTAACGAAGTTGTTTCGATTATTAAACAACTGGAAGAAAATGGTAAAATCACTCGTCCAGCTCTTGGAATTTCAATGGTGAACTTATCAAGTGTGAATACACGTGTTGTTCAACAATTGAACTTACCAAGCGGTGTAACGGGTGGGGTAGTCATTGCTGAAGTGGATTCTAAAGGAAGTGCCAAAGCAGCAGGGTTACAAGCCTACGATGTCATTGTTGAAATGGATGGACAAAAAATTCAAGGAATTCAAAACTTACGTAAAGTTCTTTACAGCCATAAAGTTGGCGATAAGATGGAAGTCACTTACTATAGAAATGGACAAAAACAAACAACAACAATTTCTCTAACAGAAACAAGCAGTCCAAGTTTATAGCAATAACGAACAAGGAGTCGGATAGCGAAGTGCTATTCGACTTTTTTTGTGTATTTCCACAAAGTTATCCACAAAAATGTGGATAAGTCTGTGGAAAACTGTAGCGTTAACGGCTTGTCAAGTCTGTGAAGTGGAAAATCGGTGTTGAAAATGGATAGGCTAAAAAGGGCTTAATTATAGGATTTTATTGAAAAAAGTTATTCACATGATAAAATTTTATTGTGGATAACTTTGGTGACCAATTGCTAAAAACGTTGATATAACAGTGTTTTGGTATACACAAAAAGTGTGTGGATAACTGTGGATAACTGGTATTTTTACACCTTTAGGAAATATAACAATTAGATAACAAATAAAAATTTTGAATCTATATCTAGTGTTTTTCATAAAAAAGGCTCAAAATTTAGGGGCGAACATGTGTACATGTGGATAACTTTGTGGATAACTGTGGATAAAGGGATAAAACAAGCAATTTTTTCCAAAAAAAGGTAAGATAATTTGTGAAATGAGGGGATCAAATGAATATCACAATTGTGAGTGTAGGAAAATTAAAAGAAAAATATTTAAAACAAGGAATCGATGAATACGCAAAACGCTTAGGCAGCTACTGTAAGTTTCAAGTAGTCGAAGTGCCAGACGAGAAGGCTCCTGAAAACTTAAGCGATAAAGAAATGGAACAAGTGCTCGAAAAAGAGGGAGAACGTATTCTTGCTAAAATTAAGGACGGAGATGTCGTTGTGGCCATGGCGATTGAAGGGGACTTAGTCAGTTCTGAACAATTGGCTAAAGAAATGGATGACTTCGCACTTCACGGGAAGAGCTCGATGGTTTTTGTCATTGGTGGATCTCTTGGCTTAAGCTCGGCTGTGAAGAAACGTGCTGACCGTAAAATCTCATTTGGGCGCATTACTTTACCACATCAACTTATGAGACTCGTTCTAACTGAGCAAATTTACCGAGCATTCCGTATTAATGCCGGTCATGCATATCATAAATAAGTAAAGATACTCATAGAAAAAGTGAAAAGAAACTGCAAAATGAAAATTGTATTTTCATACTATTTTCATAATGTGCCTCTATACTTTAATTATTCCCAAAGAGAATATTTATCCTCCCAAATAAATATTTCTAATCCTTTTTTCCACCGGCTGCGAGTCGGTGGTTTTTTATTTTTATAGAAAAAAGTGATTGATTGTAGAATACCTCCGTACTATACTAGAACCATGGAGAAGTACCCAAGAGGCTGAAGGGGTCGCACTCGAAATGCGATAGGTCGTGAAAGCGGCGCGGGAGTTCAAATCTCCTCTTCTCCTTATATTTAAAAACGGAATTCGATGAAAGAAGGAAAAGAAGATGACCAAAGTAAAATTAAATCTCAATCAAACACACTGCTGTGGTATTTATTCGGATAAAACAGTCTATAGTTTTACTGGAGATAGTTATCAAGCGTTGTTTTACCTTCTTCAAAAACGTGGGCTCATCGAATCGTTTATTGACGGAGACTTCATTGTTTATGATGAATTAAGACAGTACTCTGATTTACCTCCCTATCAAAAACTGACGGAGGAAGAATTGGAAGCCATTGATTTTGACGCAATTATTCAAAATCTAAGTAATGATGAACTCAAAGCCGTCATTGAGAAGTTCTTTGAGTATCGTTTTGAATGTGAGTTTCAAGAAGTATACGAATAATTAAAAATAAAAAGCTGACGGCTCTTAACGAGCTGTCAGCTTTTTGAGTGGAGTTTTATTTTTAGCGAATCACTTGTTCAGTTTCTTTGTCGAAGAAGTGAGATTTGTTTAAGTCGAATGCTAATTCAACTGTTTCGCCTGGGTTGTGGAAGTCACGTGCATCCACTTTAGATACGAATTCAGTATCATCAACACGAGTGTAAAGCATTGTTTCTGCACCAAGTAATTCTGATACGACAACTTCTGCTTTCACTGAAGATGATGGGTAAGTATCGATAGCGATTTGAGAACTTTCGATATCTTCTGGACGGATACCGAAGATTAATTCTTTTCCATTGTAACCCTTGTCTTCAAGAAGTTTTCTCTTTGCTTCAGGTAATTGTAATGATAAACCTTTACCATTTGAAATCACGCCATCTTTCAATGTTACATTGAAGAAGTTCATTGCTGGTGATCCGATGAATCCAGCTACGAATACGTTGTTAGGAGTGTTGTACACTTCTTGTGGTGAACCGATTTGTTGTACGAAACCATCTTTCATGATTACGATACGGTCAGCCATTGTCATCGCTTCTGTTTGGTCGTGAGTTACGTAAATTGTTGTTGTTTCTAAACGACGGTGTAATTTCGCAATTTCAGCACGCATCGCAACACGTAATTTAGCATCTAAGTTAGAAAGAGGTTCGTCCATTAAGAATACTTTCGCATCACGAACGATCGCACGTCCTAAAGCCACACGTTGACGTTGACCACCAGATAAAGCTGCTGGTTTACGTTCTAAGTATTGAGCTAAGCCTAAGATTTCTGCAGCGTTTTTAACACGTTTGTCAATTTCAGCTTTGTCGTATTTACGTAATTTCAAACCGAATGCCATGTTGTCATATACGCTCATGTGAGGATATAGGGCATAGTTTTGGAATACCATCGCGATATCACGATCTTTTGGAGCTACGTCGTTCATTACAACGTCACCAATTTTTAATTCTCCTTCAGAAATATCTTCAAGACCAGCGATCATACGAAGAGTTGTTGATTTACCGCATCCTGAAGGACCTACGAATACGATGAACTCGCGGTCTTTGATGTGTAAGTTAAAGTCTGTTACGGAATAGTTTTCCGCGTTGTCATATTTTTTGTAAATATGATTTAATTGCATTTCTACCATTAGGATTTCCCCCTATAAATAATTTAACACTATCAGTTTACGATGTTTTGAGAAAAACTGATAGGGAAGATTGCACAAAAAGGCTTACAAAAATTGTGCACTTTGCCGAAATCACAGTTCGAATATTGGAATTTTGTCATAACTTATAATAAAGAAGCGTTATATTTTAAATTTTGATTGAGAACGGATGCAACTCGGGAAAAACAATGTTATGATAAGGGTTAGAAATTAAATGAAAAAGGTGATGAAATGGAAAGAAAACGTGGATTTGAAATCGTATCTGCTTATGAAGGAAAAGGAATCACTGTTCCAAAACGTTCGACAAAACATTCAGCAGGATATGACTTCGAAGCTGCCGAAGATATCGTATTACCAAGCATTTGGAAAATGCTTTTCAAATTTGCAGCCACTCAATTAAAACAATGGATTTATACAACGGATAAAGAAAAAGTAGAAGAAGAATTGGCGAAAGAGCAAAAAGTCTTAAAACCAGTGCTTGTTCCAACGGGAATCAAGTCTTATATGCAAGAAGATGAGTACTTACAATTAGCGAACCGCTCAAGTAACCCATTGAAACACTTCCTTGTCTTACCAAACGGTGTGGGAATCGTGGATAGCGACTACTACAACAACCCTGACAATGAAGGGCATATTTACTTCCAATTATTAAACTTCGGATTATTCGATAAAGAAATTAAAAAAGGCGATCGTATCGGCCAAGGAATCTTCCTACCGTTCTTAAAAGCGGATGCGGATGAAGAAAACGATATGAATGAACGTACAGGCGGCTTTGGTTCTTCTGGCGTTCGTTAGAAAGGAGCCAAAATGGCAAAAGCAGCCACAAGTTTTGTATGTAGAGAGTGTGGATATAATTCACCAAAATATTTAGGGAAATGCCCAAACTGCGGGAACTGGTCTACGATGGAAGAGTTCAAGGAAACGACGAGCAATGCGAAACGTCCTTCCTTAGTGCAACATTCAGAAGAAGCACATAAGACAAAACCAATGCGATTAGACCAGGTTTCTTATGAGCGCGTGAATCGTGTGAAGACATCCATTAGCGAATTGGACCGTGTGCTCGGGGGTGGCGTGGTTCCAGGTTCTCTAGTATTAATTGGTGGGGACCCTGGGATTGGAAAATCTACCTTATTATTACAAGTGTCTAGTGAATTACAACAAACACAAGGAACGGTTCTCTATGTCTCGGGAGAAGAAAGTGCGTCTCAAATTAAAATGCGTGCGGAGCGTCTCGGGATGCAAGCAGACGGATTTTATATTTACGCTGAAACAAACCTAGAAGATATCGTTGCGCAAGTGGAAGCATTGAAACCAGACTATGTCATTATCGACTCGATTCAAACGATGACACATCCGCAAGCAAATGGGGTTGCAGGAAGCGTGTCTCATGTTCGTGAGGCGACAGCTACATTGATGAGACTAGCGAAACTCAATCAGATTGCTATCTTTATCGTTGGTCACGTGACAAAAGAAGGAGCATTAGCAGGGCCACGTATGTTGGAACATATGGTGGATACCGTTCTTTATTTCGAAGGGGATAAACATCATAGTTTCCGCGTGCTTCGTTCCGTGAAAAACCGTTTTGGATCCACCAACGAGATTGGCGTTTTCGAAATGCATCAAGAAGGGCTGAACGAAGTAACGAACCCTTCCGAAGTCTTCTTAGAAGAACGTCTTGCAGGCGCAACAGGCTCTGCGATTGTCGTGTCTCTTGAAGGAACAAGGCCAATTTTAACCGAGGTGCAATGTTTATTGTCACCAACGGCCTTTGGAAATGCACGCCGTACGACAAGTGGTTTGGACTATAATCGTGTAGCGCTCTTGATGGCAGTTCTTGAGAAACGTGCAGGACTTCTATTACAAAACCAAGATGCTTACTTTAAATCAACAGGTGGTTTGAAACTCAACGAACCCGCAGTCGACTTAGCGATTGCAATGAGTATTGTTTCAAGCTACAAGGAAAAAGAAACGCAAATGGGTGATTGCTTTATCGGAGAAATCGGCTTGACTGGTGAAATTCGTAAAGTGAATCGTGTCTATGACCGTGTTCGCGAAGCTGAAAAGCTCGGATTCAAGCGTGTCTTTATTCCAAAAAATAATTTAGATGGATGGGAACTTCCAAAAAATATCGAAGTCGTTGGAGTATCTTCTGTCAAAGAAGCTATTTACAAAGCCTTCGGAAAAGAAAATTAGAAAGGAGCACTTTTATGGAACAACCTAAAAAATTTCGAGCATACGGAAGAAAGTTATTGCAACTGATTTTCGTATTGCTCGGAGGGTCTTTAGGTGCAACGTACTTTCCAAGTCTATGGCAAGCGTTCAACATTACGAATGAATGGTTAACATCGCAAGTTACGAGTATTTTGTTAGGTGCAATTATTTTATTCTTTATTTCATTTTTCGTGACGGATCCGATTTTAAAGGGCATTCGTAGACTTGAAAAACTCGTTAGCCAACTTTCTGTGAGCTATTTACTCTTTGGAATGATTGGTGCACTGATTGGACTCTTAGTCGCATGGCTCGTTGGATTGCCATTTACAAACTTACAAATTCCAGCAATTACGCAAGCTTTACCAATCGCCTTAAGTATTATCTTTGGGTACCTTGGTTTTTATGTCGGAACGACGCGTCGTGAAGATATTCTAAAAGCATTTACGGCGACAAGAAAGAAAACGGAGGATTCTCCAGTGCTTGAACGTAAAGCAGGAGATAACTTCAGAAAATACAAACTGCTTGATACAAGTGTGATTATCGATGGACGTATTTACGATATCGCTAAAACAGGCTTTATCGAAGGGGTGCTGGTCATTCCAATATTCGTATTAAATGAACTTCAATATATCGCTGATAGCGCCGATAGCTTGAAGCGCGTGAGAGGTCGCCGTGGGTTAGATATTTTAAATGCTCTTCAAAAAGAAGAGAATATTAAAGTTGAAATTTACGATGGGGACTATGACGATATTAATGAAGTGGACCGTAAGTTAATTCGCTTGGCAAAGGCGATTGACGGCATTATTATCACGAACGACTTTAACTTAAATAAAGTCAGTGAGTTCCAAAATGTGCCGGTCTTTAATATTAATGCGTTAGCGCAAGCCATCAAGCCAGTTGTGATTCCAGGAGAAACCTTGAAGACGACGGTGGTGAAATCGGGGACGGAGCGTCAACAAGGGGTTGCGTACTTGGATGACGGTACGATGATTGTCGTGGAAGATG
>CALALK010000268.1 GCA_937923125.1 uncultured Carnobacterium sp. | reverse complement strand
CTCTTCTTTTTCTAAAGCCACTAAGCTATCAGCATTCGTCATTCCGAATCCAAAAAAACTAATTTGACTTTTTAAATCCTCGATGATTTCCATTCTTGTTTCCCTTCTTTCGTTTCTGTATTGGTTTCTTATCAGTTGGTTCTTTTCTCTTTGATTGTGTAACTGGTTTTAATTGCCCTGCATACAGTTCAAACTGAACAAGTTTATGTTTTCCTGCAACCTTCTTTAAATCTCTAAGTTCACGATCGTTCACTAGACTAAGAACAAGGCCTTCTTTCCCCATACGTCCTGTACGTCCAGAACGGTGGGTATATTGCTCCGTAGAATCTGCAATATCATAATGAATGACGATTGGTAAATCTTCAATGTCAAGACCACGTTGCGCTACATCCGTACTTAATAAGAAAGGAATTTGTCCCTTCTTAAATTGGTCGATCGCTTTCTTTCGTTCTGTTTGATGAGCATCACTTGAAAGAAGTGCAACTGGTACTTGATGATACGCCAACTTTTCACCGAGCAATGCAGCATTTGCAATCGAATTAACGAAAACTAATGCTTGGTTCGCATTTTCAGAGAAAGCTAACTTTCTTAATACTTCATCCCGTTTTCTTGTAGGACACTCGATATATCCATGAGTGACATTCGAATGCGTTCCATTTCCCTCAGTCACTTCAACAAAGGTTGGCAAAATATTAATCCATTTACTTACTTCTTCTAAGTTCTTATTCTTTGTCGCAGAGAAACAAAGCACTTGTCTTTCAGAAGGAAGCTTCTTCACAAGTTCTCTTGTGTTATTCAATTGCTCAGGATCGAGTAAATAATCTGCCTCATCTAATACAAGCAGTTCTATTTGGTGTAACTTTAATTTACGTAGTTTAGAAAGTTCTAGTAATCGTCCAGGTGTTCCTACAACGATTTCTGGTTTTTCCTTCAGCTTTTCAACTTGTCTCTTAACATTTGCCCCACCTGCTAAAACTTGCACACGGATTTCCTGTGTTTTCCATTCTCTAATAACAGTTCCGATTTGTTGTGCTAATTCTTGTGAAGGTGCCACAATTAAAGCTTGCAGTGTTTTATCAGCCTTTACTCTTTCCAAAATAGGAACGACATAGGCTAAAGTTTTCCCCGTACCTGTTGGTGAGATGGCTACAACATCTGTTCCTTCTTTGATCAGTTCTTGTGTCTTTTCTTGTATCGGTGTTAATGTGTGGAAGCCATGTTGCTCCCAAATAGTCTTTGTATTCATAAGTTTCCTTTCCGATAACCATTGTTCTTTTGAGTCCTATTCATTTTATCGAAGAAACGGCTATACTTCAAATAGTTTCAACGTTTTTATAAAAAAAGAGAACTGCTCTTACACAGTTCTCTTTACGAATTTCTATTAAAGTGCCATTTTCTTTTCCAAATATCGTTGACCTTGCTCGAAAAGCAAACAAATCACCCAGTAAATAATCGCTACTAAAATATAAACCGTCATATAGTTTTGTTCACGTCCACCCACAATTTTCGCATTTTGGAAAATGTCAGGTAGTGAAATCATCGCAACAAGAGACGATCCTTTAATCATATCCAGTAACACATTACTTAATGGCGGTATCGCAATTCGAAATGCCTGAGGAACGATTACCTTTTGTAACGTTTGACGATAACTCATCCCAAGAGACATCGCCGCTTCCCATTGACCACTATCTACAGCATCCATTGCCGAACGCAATACTTCAGAAATATAGGCACTACTTGCAATACTAAAGCAAAGTAGCGCACAGACTAAAGCTGGTAACGTTATTTTTAAGAATGGTAAACCAAAATATAGTAAGAATAAAAATACTAGTGTTGGTGTGCCACGCATAAAGGATACATGAAATGTCGCAATCCATCGTAATACACGGAATCTAGAACGTCTCATTAACACGAGAATAAATCCTAAAGCAGTTCCGAAAACAAAACTTGTTAATGCAACTCCTAATGTATATCCTAAACCACTAAGGATAAACCAAAAGTTATTAATTGCAATATTGATATCGAAGATTTTATTTAGCATATTACTCTACATCTGAAATATCGATTTTTTCTGTTTTGAAGTCTTTAGGCTCTGTTACGTCTTGTCCTGCGAAGAATTGCTCAGAAATCTTTTTCAATGTTCCGTCTTTCTTCATCGCATCCATTGCTTCATTGAACTTATCACGTAATACAGTGTTGTTTAGTGAAATTGAGAAACTTGAGCTATATGGATTTGCATATACACCTTCATTAATCTTGATGTCGTATTTATCTTTAGCAAAAGCAACTGCAATTGATTGTAAGTAATAATCGTTAATGATTACGTCTGTACGTCCGTTTACTAAATCAGACATATATACGTCATTCGTTACGTTGTCATAAACCACTAATTCAGCACCAAGTTTTTTAGCAATCTTCATGTAGTTTGTACTTGCAGCACCTGCAGCTTTTTTACCTTTTACATCTTCCCAAGAATGAATTCCTGAATTGTCGCTTCCACGAACTACCATCGAAGTAAATGAGTATTTATGTGGTGTAGTGTGTAAGTATGCATCGAAGTTTTTCGCACCTTCTTCAATTGAATAGTTTGCGATATCTGTCATCCCACTATCTAAAGCAGTCAACATTCCATCTACACCCATTTCAGTAAATTCAACTTTAAGGTTTAAGCGTTTCGCAACTTCCTTCATAATTTCCACATCATAACCAGTTAATTCGTTCTTATCATTATGGAATGATTGTGGATATAAAGTACCTGCAGTTGATACTTTAATGACACCTGATTCAACAATTTTGTCCCAGTTCGCTTGCGCTTCTGAAACTGATACAGTTGTTTCTTGTGTTTTAGTAGTGTTTGCTCCGCATGCTGCTAATAATGTAGCCACAGCAACGAAACCAGCTTTCATCCATTTTTTCATTGGTTTAACCACCTTTTGTTTATTTTTTCAACATAGTGAACGATACCATACTCCCCTTTAAAACACAATGAATAAAGCTTGGAAAATAAAATAAAAATGAAACAGATTTTACAACCTGTTTCATTTTGAAATAATATATAGTTATTTACCTAGTTCTTCAAGAATATTTCTGGCTACTCTTTCGGAAATTCCGATAGATTGTAGCTCCTCAAGACTGGCTTGTTTCATTGCTGTTATTGTTTTAAAATGCCGCAATAGTTTCTTTCTTGTTTGCGGGCCGACACCATCAATCATTTCCAATTTCGAAGCAAATGTATTTTTACTTCGCACTTTTCTATGGAATGTAATCGCAAATCTGTGAACTTCCTCCTGCACACGTTGAATCAGTTGGAACGCTTGCCCTTTTCTATCCAAATCAATTTCTTTATATTCTTCCCCATAGAGTAATGTTGCAGTTTTGTGTTTTTCATTCTTCACCATTCCACATACCGCAATCTCAAGACCTAATTCATCTTCTAAAACTTCAATAGCAGCTCTCATTTGGATTTTACCACCATCCATTAAGATCAAATCTGGAAGTTTGGCACCTTCCCTTAATAATCTTGAATAGCGTCTACGAATCACTTCCTGTGTCGTAGCAAACTCATGACTACCAATAACGGTCTTCACTTTAAACTTTCGATAATTCTTACGGTCTGGTTTTCCATCCTTAAAGACAACCATCGCCGATACTGGATTGGTTCCTTGAATATTCGAGTGGTCAAACGATTCAATAACCGATACCTTCTCTAACCCTAATGCTTCTGCAAGTTCTTCTAAGGCACCTTTCGTCTTCAGCTGACTTTGCTCTTCTCTTCTAAATTTTTCATTCAGTGAAATCTCACTATTTTGAGTAGCAAGGTCTAACATTCGTTTCTTAGAACCACGTTTCGGTGTCATCACCTTCACTCCGAGCGTTTCTGATAACAATTCTTTATCTATCGCTTCAGGTACTAAGATTTCTTTTGGAAGAATGTGGTTTTGATCCTCATAAAACTGAATGATAAAGGATAATACTTCATCTTCTATCTGGTCATATATCGGAAACATTGCGGCTTCACGTTTAATAATCGTCGACTGTCTGAGTAAGAAAACTTGAATCGAAATCCATCCACGATCGACTACATAAGAGAACACATCTCGATTGGTGAAATCTGCGTTCATAATGTTTTGTTTTTCGACGGTTGCTTCAATGTACTTTATTTGGTCACGATAGTCCATCGCTTTTTCAAAATCAAGTCTTTCAGAAGCTTCATTCATTTTCTCGGCTAAGTCATCCTTAATCGTCTTAACATCCCCATTTAAGAAACGTTGAATCTTTTTGATTTGTGTATCATACTCTTCTTTTGAAACCTCATGGTCGCAGCAACCAATACACTGTCCTAAATGATAGTAGAAGCACGCTCTCGTTTCATTTTTCCCACATTTACGCAGAGGATAAATCTTTTGAATGAGCTGCTGCGTTCCTGTTGCTGCTGTCACATTTGGATAAGGTCCAAAATAAATCCCACCATCTTTTTCAACCTTATGAGCAATCACTAATTGCGGATCCTTCTCAGAAGTAATCTTCAAATAAGGGTACATCGTTCCTTGCTTTAATTTGATATTGTAGTATGGTTGATACTTCTTAATCAGGTTGATTTCAAGTAGGAGAGATTCTTTATTTGTCTTCGTTACGATGTACTCAAAATGATGAATCTCACTAACCAACTTTTCTGTTTTAGTATCATGCGCTCCTCTAAAATAAGACCGTACACGATTCTTTAGATTTTTCGCCTTTCCGATATAAATAATATCGTCATTAGCATTTCGCATAATATAACAACCTGGTAAATCAGGAAGATTCTTTAGTTTACTTTCAATTAATTCACTTGCCATTCAATCTTCCTTTCTAAACATTATCGTTGCCATACAATTTTTTCAAATTCATCTTTTAATTCTCGGTCCATTTCATCCTTATATACAGGATATAAGAATAATCGCACCTCTTTTTTACATAATAAGTTAAGTGTTTTTAACAGTTCTATCACTTTCAAACGAACAAGATGGTCAGGAAAATGAAGCACTTGCCAAATATAGTCATAATCAATCAGTTGAAACTGAATCATTTTATTTAAGATGACCTCGTGCCATTTCGAGAGTGCGAAGAACTGAGGAGGTAAAACTAAAGTCGAATGTTGCTTCATATAGTCATAGACTTCTGGTCGCACAATACCTTTAATATAATCAATAGTTCCTTCGATAAACACTTTCGAAGTTGATTTTTCGATGTACTCTAATGCCGTTAGCGACAATGGATCTTTTTCGAGCAATTTATTGAACTGTGAGAAGCGTAGTTTTATACTCGTTTTACTTAAGGCAAATAAAATAATCGCATCATCACGATCTGCAGCTTTTAAAGACGTCCCTATCAACGATTCGACTTTTGACTGCGTCGACCATATAACTTTATCCACAAGTCCTTTTAAATAATGATATTGATGAAACTCCTCAGATTCCACGTTGTCACATGACGTCAGTTCTAGTTCTAAACATTCCTTCATCCTGTACAATAGAGCAACTGCTTCAATCGTCAATAACCGATTCTTTTTCGTTAAAAACGATAATGGATAAATCGACTCTACCAACCACTGACTAAACATTTTATCAGTAGTTCCATGTAAAATGCAAAGTTGGTAATTACGCTCAACCTCTATAGTCATTTCATGAGCCATAATGACTCTGAGCAATTTCGGATGATACATACAACTTTTAGCAGCAATTGAACGCATGTTGACTTGTTTCATCATCACATTTAACAAATAAAAAGCATCTGTTTTCGTTTGGATTGGGTAGAAAAATAAGTAAAATAAACGTCCATATCCACTTAGAGACGGTTCAAGCTTTTTTAAATACTCTCTCCATTGACTTTCATGAATACAATAAGATTTTGCAAATATAATGTAAAAGGTATACGCGCTATGCTTCTCGAAGTATTGAATCTTCCGTTGCGT
>CALALK010000267.1 GCA_937923125.1 uncultured Carnobacterium sp. | reverse complement strand
AATTAAGAAAAGTTGTTTTAACGATTTTACTGGTAGTTGGCGCGGTGATTATTGCTGGTGCAGCTTATGCATGGAGTCGAATTTCTCAAGCAGAAGATGCCATCCATCAAAAGGTGGAAACCGTGCAATTACGTGATAAAGAATTAACAGATGATAGCAGTTTTTCGGTACTACTATTAGGAATTGATAATGGTGCTTATGGTCGCGATACTGAAGTAGGGCGTTCAGATACGATGCTTCTTGTGACTGTAAATCCAAAACAAAAGAAAACAACGATGATTAGTATTCCTCGTGATTCTTATACGGAAATTATTGGATATGGCACTTTTGATAAAATTAACCATGCATATGCCTTTGGTAAAGAACAATTTTCAATTAATAGTGTACAAAATATGCTTAACGTCCCAATTGACTACTATGTAACCGTAGATATGCAAGGATTGATGGGCCTTGTTGACGCAGTAGGTGGATTAGAAATTACGCCAGCGTTAACATTCACGTATGAGGATGAGTCCTTTACTGAAGGTGTCACACGTCATGTAGACGGGGAGGCAGCTCTTCGATATGCACGTATGCGTTATGATGATCCAGAAGGAGATACAGGTCGTCAAAAACGTCAACAGTATGTGATTCAAAAACTTGTTGAAAAATTATTAACACTAGGTTCAGTGACTAAATACGAAGAAATTCTTAAAACATTAGAGAATTCAGTAAAAACAAACTTTACAGTAGAAAAATTATTCCAAATTGCTCAAACGCATAAAGAAGCTCTCCAACATTTTGAGTCAGATACGATTAATGGGGATGGAGCGATGATTAATGGCGTTTATTATTTTGTCATTCCAGAAGCTGAGAAGATTCGCGTTTCGAATGTCATCAGAAAGTCACTTGATTTAGAAGAGATTACTGAATTAAAACATATTGAAACGAAAGAAACACAGTCATCAGTGAATATCGAGCAAAATGCTCCTCAAAACAATTCAGGTGTACAAGAACAAGGGGATACTTACGTAGAACCAAATGTAACGCCAAATTATAACAATAGTTACAATAATAACAATTACAGTAACAACAGTAATGATGATGACGAATATGTGGAACCGACAAATCCATCTAATAATAGTGGAGGAAGTAGTGCGGTAACACCAACAGCACCCGCAACACAAGCAACGGCTGCTCCAGAGCAACCACAGCCTGTACAACCAACACGATCAGCTCCTACAACGCAAGCGCCTGTTGCACCAACTCAGCCTACACAAAAACAAAACCCTTAAAAGTATTGGAGTGTAAATATGAACGAATCAAATGAATGGACCCGAAAAGGGAGACGTCAAGAAAAGAAAAAGAAACGTGGACGTATTGGTTTTATTTTAATCCTTTTACTCGCGATTATTGCAGTAGTGGGAACTTACTATGCAAGTCGAATTAACCATACGATTAACACAATCACTCAAGATGTTGGAAACCGTACTGAAAAAGAAGTTGATGATATCATAAAAAACGCAAAACCGATTAACATTCTATTGTTGGGGATCGATAATGGCGCATATGGACGTGAAGAAGAAGATGGACGTTCAGATACAATGTTACTATTAACGATTAATCCATCAATGAAGAAATCACAATTACTAAGTTTACCTCGTGATACTTACACTGAAATTGTTGGAACAGGTGGATATGATAAATTGAACCACGCCTTTGCTTATGGGAAGGCTCCAATGGTTATTAATTCAGTTGAGAAAATGCTTGATACGACAATTGACTTCTATGTGCAAATTAACATGGGAGGCTTAATGGAATTCGTGGATGCTGTCGGTGGAATTGAAGTGACAAGTCCACTTACTTTCACATATGAAGGACGTTCTTTCGTTGAAGGAAAGACTGAACTGCTTGATGGTGAAAGTGCCTTACGTTTTGCACGTATGCGTTACGATGATCCAGAAGGAGATACAGGACGTCAAAAACGTCAACGTATCGTTATCGAGGAACTTGTTAAAAAATTGATGACTTTTAATTCTGTTACAAACTTTGAGCAGTTAATGAATGCGGTAAGTAAGAACGTGAAAACGGACTTGCCAATTGGACAAGTGATGGCCCTTAAAAACACTTATGGTCCTGCTATCGCAGGAAATAATTTAACACAAACATTTATCGAAGAAAGACAGTTGTTATTAACAAACAATGCAGGAGAGCAAATCTATTACTCATATGCAACGGATGAGGTGTTGCTTGGAGTAAGCAATTCAATCCGTAAGTTAATGGGACAACCAACTGTTCAAACTTATCCATTACTACAACAAAGAGAAGATTTATATTATTTAACAACTCCGTAATAGGAAAATAAGAGGTGTATAAAATGATTTATGCTGGGATTTTAGCCGGTGGAACCGGAACTCGTATGGGAATCCAAGAAATGCCAAAACAATTTCTACCATTAGGAAACAAACCAATTATTATTCACACAGTCGAAAAATTCTTGTTTGTTCCAGATGTAGATGTTGTCTATGTAGCGGTACATCCAAACTGGGTGAGCTACTTCAATGATTTATTAGATAAACACATTTTGACGAACAAGGACAAAATCCGTGTCGTTAGCGGTGGTGGAAATCGTAATGATAGCATCTTAAGTATTATTACGGATATCAAAAATAGCGGATCATTTTCACCTGAAGATGTATTGATTACACATGATGCAGTTCGTCCGTTTGTTTCATATCGCATGATTGTTGATAATATTGAAGCGATGAAACACTATGATGTAGCGGATACTGTAGTGATGGCCAATGATACAATTGTTGAATCTGTAGATGGAAAAGTGATTTCTTCTATTCCAAACAGAACACATATGTATCAAGGACAAACACCTCAAACATTTAAAATTCAAGCCTTTACTGACTTGTATGATAGCCTTACAGATGATGTCAAAGAAATCTTGACCGATGCTTGTAAAGTATTCGTGGTTAACGATGTGAAAGTAGCTCTTGTCGAGGGTGAATACTCAAACATTAAAATCACAACAGTAACAGATTTGAAAATTGCGCAAGCGATGTTAGGAGAGATTTAAAATGATTAATCGAGTGTATCAACTCATTCGTCCATCGTTTTTCTCAATTAAATATGAAGATGTGTCTTTCTATGAAGAAGATACTGTGGTGGTACGACCAAACTATTTAGCTTTGTGTCATGCCGACCAACGTTACTTTCAAGGAACACGTCCTGCTAAAATTTTGCAGAAGAAATTACCAATGGCATTGATTCATGAATGTTGTGGAATCGTCGTTGCGGACCCAACAGGAACGTATAAGCCAGGAGACCATGTGGTGATGATTCCAAACCAACCACCACGTGATTTTGACCAGGAGACAGAGTTTTATGAGAACTATGTGAATGGAACATACTTCCGCTCAAGTGGCCATGATGGATTCATGCGTGAATTCGTGACAATTCCAATCGACCGTGTTGTGAAATACGAAGATGTTCCAGATAAAGTCGCTGCTATTTCTGAATTCGTTTCAGTTGGGGTTCACGGATTACGTCGTTTTGACAAAGTGGCTCATAGCCGTCGTAATCGTATCGTGGTATGGGGCTCAGGAAGTTTAGCATACGTTGTAGCAACGATTGCAAAAGCAAAATTCCCGGAATCTAAGATTATTATTGTCGGTAAAAATCCTGAGAAGTTGCGTTTGTTCTCATTTGTTGATGAAGTGTATGATGTGAGCGACCTTCCAGAAGACTTTACATTCGATCATGCGATTGAATGTGTTGGCGGTAGCGGTACTCAAGATGCGTATCGCGAAATCATCCGTCATATTCAACCTCAAGGAACGGTTGTTATGATGGGGGTTAGTGAGTTTGAAGTGCCATTAAACACACGTGACATTCTTGAAAAAGGATTGACTTGGGTCGGTAGCTCTCGTTCAGGTCGTAAGGACTTTGAAGAGGCTGTTCAATTCATGGCAGATCCAAAAGTACATGCACGTTTGAACTTAATTATTTTTGAATCAAATCCAATCCAAGAGATGAAAGACATTTATCATTTCTTCGAGGAAGATAAATTAACGCCATTTAAAACAGTGGCTAAATGGGATATTTAGAAAGTGAGGAAAACATGGAACCATTACAAGAGAAATGCTTAGAAATGGCTGAATACTTTGTGTCATTTTGTAAGCAACATGAATTATTATGTTATTTATGCGGTGGTGGGGCCATTGGAGCACTTCGCCATAAAGGCTTTATCCCTTGGGATGATGATTTAGATTTCTTTATGCCACGTAAAGATTATGAGAAATTAATCGAATTATGGCCAAAAGAAGCAGACGCGCGTTATGTGATGTCAAACAGTGACGAACATTACTTAGACCGTAATTTATTTGTGACGATTCGTGATAAAGAAACGACATGCGTGAAGCCTTATCAAGCGGATTTAGATGTCCCACACGGCTTAGCGATTGATATCCTTCCACTAGATTATTATCCAAAATCAGAATCAGAACGTAAGAAACAAGTCCGCTGGGCATTGATTTACTCATTGTTCCGTGCGCAAACAGTACCCGAAAAACATGGTGGGTTAATGAAGTGGGGTAGTTTATTCTTATTAGGATTATTCCCGACACGTTCATTACGTTATAAGATTTGGAGCAAGGCGCAGCGTGAGATGACAAAGTACACGCGTGAAGAAAGTGATGGGATTACTGAACTTTGTGCAGGTCCTGGATATATGAAGAATAAATATCCAATTGAAAGCTTTGAATCAGCGTTATTTGTACCATTTGAACAAACGGAAATGCCAATTCCAGTTGGATACGATGCTTACTTAAAAACAGCATTTGGTGATTATATGACACCACCTCCAGCAGATAAGCAGGTAGCGCATCATGATGCATTATTTGTCGATCTTGAAAATGGATACGAGAAGTATAAAGGGGAGTATTATGGAACCAAAAATTAGTATCATTGTTCCAGTATACAACGTTGAACAATACCTAGAACGATGTGTAGAATCGTTGATTAATCAGACACATAAAAATATTGAAATTATCTTAGTGGATGATGGATCAAAAGATAACAGTGGTAAACTCTGTGATGAATTAGCTCAAAGAGATTCTAGAATTGTTGTCTATCATAAAGAAAATGGTGGATTATCTGATGCAAGAAACTATGGTATTGATAAAGCTACTTCTGATTATGTTGGATTTGTAGACAGTGATGATTTTGTCGATGAAGATATGTACGAAATTCTTCTATCGAATCTATTAAAGTATGATTCTGAAATTTCTTTTTGTAGATTAAATGATGTTTACAACGATGAAATTACAAAAGATAATACCGAAAATAAACCATACTTAATGACAAGTGAACAAGCAATAAAAATGGTCCTTGAAGCAAAAGTGTTTTCTGTTACTGCTGTTAATAAATTATATAAGAAGAGTTTGTTTGATCAAATTCGTTTTGATAAAGGGAAGATAGCAGAAGATGCATTTATTATGGTGGATTTATTAAGTAGATGTGAGAAGATTGCTGCTACAGAGGCGAAAAAGTATTACTATATGCATCGTGAAAATAGCATTACAACACAAAAATTTACTTCTAAATTTTTGAATGTAATTGAAGCATATGAAAAGAATGCCAAAATCATTTCCGAAAAATATCCAAACTTAAAATACCAAGCAGATACACGAATCTGTTGGGCGTATTTTTATGTTTTAGATAGATTACTTAAGGATGAGGAATATAAGGACGAGAAGTTGGAATTTGAACTCATTCAATATTTGAAGAAAAATAAGAGATTCATTTTAAATAATTCTTTATTTAACAGTAAAAGAAAGTTATCTTTCGTGGCGCTGTTAATTAATAAGAATCTATATAAAACAATTCTTAAAAGAGTTTAGGGAGTAGACACAATATGTTAAAATGGCTAAAATCAACGATGGCTCATTTATTAGGAGATAA
>CALALK010000266.1 GCA_937923125.1 uncultured Carnobacterium sp. | reverse complement strand
GCTCGAGCAAGCCGCTAAAAAAGCAGGAGTAACGATTAAAGTCGAAACACACGGACAAATCGGTATCGAAAACGAACTTACTCCAGAAGAAATCGCAAACGCAAAAGCAGTCATCATCGCTGCTGACAAGGACGTTCAACCACAACGTTTCGTAAACAAAAAGATTATCGACGTTTCAGTTGGACAAGGAATTAAAAATGCCGACGAATTAGTAGCACAAGCTCTTCGCGGAGAAGGCGTTGTGAAATACCACTCTGACGATGCAGCTGTTGAATCTTCAGAAACTCCACAATCTTCTAACGTTGGTAAGAGCTCTATCGGTCGTGAGATTTACAAACACTTGATGAACGGTGTATCTCACATGCTTCCATTCGTTGTTGGTGGTGGGGTGCTAATCGCGATTTCATTTGCCGTATTCGGAATTTACTCATTCGATCCAAATCACGAAACATATAATGCATTTTCTGCTCAATTAAAAGAAATTGGTGGTTTAGCAATGGGCTTAATGACTCCTGTTCTAGCAGCCTACATTGCACAAAGTATCGGTAACCGTCCAGCATTAGTGAGTGGTTTTGTCGCAGGTTTAATGGCAAGTAACGGAGGTGCAGGATTCCTTGGCGGTATCGTCGGTGGTTTCTTCGCAGGTTACTTAGTTGTATTCTTGGAAAAATTATTTAAAGGACTTCCTAAAACATTAGATGGTCTTAAAGCTATTTTCTTATATCCATTATTAGGCGTATTCATTACTGGTTTATTTATGAGTGTCATCGTTAGTCCAATGGCTGGTATTAACCAATCATTAATGGAGTTCCTAAAAGGATTCCAAGATTCAAATCCTGTTCTTCTTGGTCTTGTTATCGGATGTATGTGTGCCTTTGATATGGGTGGCCCAGTGAACAAAGCAGCATACGTTACAGGTACTGTTCTTCTTGGTGAAGGAAATACAGCGTTCATGGCTGGGGTTTCTGCAGCATGTATCGCTCCTCCACTCATCACAACTGTTGCTGTATTATTATTCAAAAACCGTTTCGACACAAACGAACGTAATGCTGGTTTAGTAAACTTCATCTTAGGTTCAACTCACATTACTGAAGGAGCTATTCCTTTCGTTGCCAAAGATCCACTTCGCGCAATGCCTTCAATGATGTTAGGTTCTTCAATCGCTGCAATCTTAACTTACTTATTCGGCGTACAAGTACCTGCTCCTCACGGTGGATTCTTAGTATTACCAGTTGTAACACATCCATTCTTATGGGTATTAGCGATTGCGATTGGTTCTGTTGTGGGCGGTGTTGTTCTTGGAGCAACTCGTAAACCACTTTCTGAATAATCGACGATTGTTTTAGAAAGACCTTAGGAGGTTGAAAATGTTAATTAGTAAAGACTCTATTTTCTTAAATGAAAATCTTACTTCTCAAGAAGAAGTGTTTCACTTCATCGCACAAAAAGCTGTAGCACTAGGCGTTTCAGCAGACGAAAATGCCATGTATAACGGACTTGTAGAACGTGAACAACAAGGAACAACAGGAATGATGGACGGATTCGCGATTCCACATGCAAAATCAAGTGCCATCACGACTCCGAAAATCGTGATTGTGCGACTTAATGAAGGAATCGATTGGAATAGTATGGATGGGAAACCTACTTTATTCATCTTTAGTCTACTAATTCCTGACGGAGAAGCCGGAACAACCCATCTGAAA
>CALALK010000265.1 GCA_937923125.1 uncultured Carnobacterium sp. | reverse complement strand
AATTTTTTATACACAAATAGCGGTTTTATTGGTATAATGATAAAGAAATATATACAAAAAAAGGAGCCCCTATGGATTCAGTACTGAAATTCTTTAAAAAGAAAAATATACAGCAATTGCTGGGCTTTCTTGTTTCACTTCTACTCCTTTGGATCATTGCATATCCTTTAGTGAGTGAAAGTTCAACAGTAAAACCTCAAGCAAATACTCAACAAAACCAATCGGATAATAATGGTTCAAACACTGCTACCCAAACATCCACTATGGTAAAAAATAAAATTGTCGAGTTCGCTGTCAATACAAGCGATAAACCGATAAAGGTCTACCATACAATGGATGCTAAAGGTATTCCAGTTGGCGAATTTTCTAAAAACCAATATTTATTGGCGCTACATAAACTTGATAATGGTTGGGTTCAAGTTCAATACGGTGACCAAGTAGCCTACGTCGAGGACAAAGATATTCTCATTACTACGATGATGAAAGGCTATGCGTCTGATGGATTGAAATTACGTGAAACGCAAGATGCAAATTCGAAAGTTCTCTTAACGATTCCAAACGGTGAACTCTTCTATCTTATTGAAGAACTAAACGATAAGGTCTTAAAAGTTCGATACTTTGATAAAGAAGGTTATGTAGACAGCGACTCTACCAACTACGCCATTGAAATCATTCAAGAGATTCTTAATAAGCAAGCTGGTCTTCCAACAACGATTGACTCTAACAAGATGTTTGTTACAAAACTAAAAGAAACGCCAATCTACTCCGAGGCAAATATTACTTCGCAATTAATTGGAACTGTCGATAAGGGAACTCAATTTGTTTACGAAGATCGTGAAGGTGATTTCTATAAAGTATCTGTTGGAAACGGTAAGTTTGGATACATTCCTTACTGGTTAGTGACTACAAACTTTGCAGGTATAGAAACTGACGATACCATTCCTCAAGGGATTAAGAATGCAACAATCGTTATCGATCCAGGGCACGGTGGTGAAGATCCAGGTGCCGTTGTAAACTTCAGTGAAAAACACGAAGCGGACCATACATTAACAACTGCTCTACTTGTGAAGAAAGAACTCGAAGCAATGGGTGCTAAAGTTATCTTAACTAGAACAAGCGATACATCCGTGTCTCTTGCTGAGCGTGCAGAAATTAGTAACAAAAATAATGCAAATGCATTTATTAGTATCCACTTTGACTCTTCAGAAGATGATAGTGCAAGTGGAACAACAGCTTACTACTACAGTGATAAGAGTGAAAGCTTAAGTCAAACTGTGAATAAATATTTATCTCGAAACCTTCCATTGAAAAATCAAGGAAGCAGATTCCAAAACTTCATGGTTCTTCGAGATAACGCTCGTCCTTCTATTCTTTTAGAACTTGGATACTTAAACAACCAAGGTGATAATAAAGTGATTTCTTCTGAAGAATATCAACAAAATATCGCTAAAAGTATTGCTAACGCATTAAAAGAATACTTCCAATAACCATATAAAAAGCGATGCTACTCCACATGGAATAGCATCGCTTCTTTTTATTTTAAAATAAATCATCAATTTCTTGACTTGTTGTTTCTACTGGAGTTGTATAGTTTGCAGTAATTTCTTCAATCACTGTTTGCTCTACAGCTTCTTTAATTAATCCTTCTACGTCAAGACGTTGTTCATATTGACGTGCCTTCTCCAGTTTTGGTTTTGTCTTAGGACTTGGTGGTGCAAATACCGTACAACAATCTTCAAATGGTTGAATCGATAACTCGAAAGTATCAATTTCTTCAGCCACTTTGATAATATCGAGTTTATCCATTGTAGCTACTGGTCGAATAATCGGTGTATTTGTCACATCATTAATCGCCACCATGCTATCCAATGTTTGAGAAGCTACTTGTCCTACAGATTCACCATTAGCAATCGCAAGAGCTTTTGCATTCTTACGAAGTTCATCTGTAATTCGAAGCATAAAACGACGCATAATCGTCATTAAGTACGCTTCTGGAACACTCTTCTTGATTTCCTCTTGGATTCTAGAAAATGGTACCGTTAAGAATTGAATACTTCCTCCAAAACGAGCAATTTTAGCTGCTAAGAGTTTTGTTTTCTCCAATGCCTGTGGACTTGTATACGGTGGACTCGCGAAATGAACACATTGAATCTCCATTCCACGTTTCATTGCTAAATATCCTGCAACAGGAGAATCAATCCCTCCTGAAAGCATCAGCATCACTCGACCACTTGTACCAACTGGAAGTCCTCCAGCGCCTTGAATGGTCTTTAAACTCACCATTAAGTGCTCACGACGAACATCAATACGAACTGTAATATCTGGTTGTTTCAATTGAACTTTAATTTCAGGGTATGCTTCTAACACGGCATCCCCTAAAAATAAGTTGATTTGATTTGTATCCATCTCGAATGTATGATCCGAGCGTTTTGTCATAATTTTAAACGTCTTACCTTCAAGATTTTCTTGGCTTAATAAATCAAGAACGACTTTCTTAGCCACTTCCATATTTTTCTCAATAATATAGACTGGAGAAATCGATTGAATCCCAAAAATCGGTTTCACTTTTTCAATTACGGCTTCTTCAGGCGCTTCATGCAAATCTAAATACATAAAGTCATAATCTGGAATCACCTTAACTTGAGGGTAATCAACCAAAGCCTTTTTAATATTTGACGCTAATTTTTGTGTGAACATTTTTTTGTTTCTACCTTTAGTAGAAAGTTCACCATAGCGAATCAAAATTCTAGTTTTCAACGGTTTCCTCCTTTTATTTTAAAAACGAAAATTGTTTCATTAACTGATGCAGAACATCGATAAACTGTTCGACTTCTTCTTTTGTATTGTCGTTTGAGAAGCTTACACGAACGGCTCCTGTCGCCCATTCAGTTGGAACATCCATCGCATACAATGTACTTGATGAATCTCCTTTTTTACTTGAACAAGCAGAGGTCGTAGAAATGTAAATCCCATGATTTTCAAACGCATGAACTAACACTTCTCCACGAACACCTTTAATTGCAAAGCATAACACATGTGACGCTCCCTCTTCTGGTGAGAAGATGCGAATTTCAGGTTTTGTAGTCAGCTCTTCCCATAGTTGACTACGAAGTTCTCCTGTAACCGACTTTTCTTCTAAAGCCATGCGTAACGCCTTTGTAGTCGCTACAATACCTGGAAGGTTTTCCGTTGTACTACGTTCCCCTTTTTCTTGTCCACCACCTGTTAAGAGCGCTTGAATCTTACGTCCAAACTTCTTATACAAAATTCCAACACCTCTTGGTCCATGGAATTTATGCGCAGAAAGGCTCAATAAATCAATGCGTCCAATGGCTAGTAAATGGCTTACACGTTCAACGGCTTGAACAGCATCCACATGAAAATGAATGGATGGGTATGCTTCTAACACTTGTGCAACTTCTGCAATTGGTTGAACTGCTCCCACTTCATTATTCACAGCCATTACACTTACTAGAATCGTATCTTTGCGAAGACTCTCCTCCAATTGTTCTACATTTACAATTCCTTTTGAATCGACATCTAAATAAGTCACTTCAAACCCGAAGCGTTCTAGTTGCTTACACGTTTGAAGGACTGAAGGATGTTCAATCTTTGTCGTAATGATATGTTTCCCAAATACAGATTTCTCAAGAGCGGTTCCTTTAATGGCCCAGTTATTCGATTCAGTTCCGCCTGAGGTGAAGAAAATCTCCTCAGGTTGAACTGATAATAAACTTGCCACTTGTGTTCTTGCTTTGGTCAACACTTGATAGGCATCGACTCCTAATTGGTGTAGGCTCGATGGGTTGCCAAAGAACTTTTGGCTGACTTGAACATAGCTCGTTAATGCATCATCATAAATTTTCGTTGTTGCTGCATTATCAAAATAAATCATTCTACTATCCTTTCAAATTCCATTAGTTCGCAACGATGTTTACTAAACGTCCTGGAACAGCAATCACTTTGCGGACTGTTTTTCCTTCGATGGCAGTTTTCACTGAATCATGCTCTTTTGCAAGTGCTTCAAGGGCTGCAGCAT
>CALALK010000264.1 GCA_937923125.1 uncultured Carnobacterium sp. | reverse complement strand
CAGAAATGGCGTGCGTTTCCCGAAACGTCCGCACGACTCGTTCCGAGTCCCTTCCGGCGTTCCGGTCCAACGTTCCATTTCTGAGCGCGATTGTTCACATCCTGTTATTTCATTTGATTAGAGAACACATCCAATTGTGCAGCGATGTTTTGGAATTCTGCATAGTCGTCCATGAAGAGGCCGTTTTGCATTTCGCCGCTGACCATTTCGCGAGGGAAGTAGAGGCGTTCGTCACCACGTACTTTTCCGGAAATAGCATCTACAATCGAACTAACTTGAGACAACTCAACCATATTACCGTTGCGTTCGACAAGCTCGATTTGCGTTCTTGGTTTAATCGAATCTGGACGATAGAAATCGTATGGTAAGTCGAAACTGTTGTTAATGGCAGTGTAGTATTCTGGATCGAACCCAACTTCTTCTACGATTTGTTTCATGCGTTCGATTTGAGCGCCATCGTTTGTACGGTTAAATGGCACTGATTTAAACGGACGACGGTTGATGAAACGATCTGACAAGTCACTCAAGATGGCATCTTCTTCTAGTAACCAGTGAGAGAAGTATGTGTTCAATACGCCGTCATCGAGACGTAAGTAGTCTTCCAATGTCCATGTTCCCTCGAAGAAAGGTTTCAAGAACGTTGCAGAGTGTCTTAATGGATTCAATTCTGAGTGGTAGCAAGCGGAAGCGCGTTTCAATAAATGATTTAACACGACTTCCATCCCGCGAGAAACTGGGTGGAAGTACACTTGCATGTACATTTGATAACGGCTCACGATGTAGTCTTCCACCGCGTGCATTCCTGAATAGGTAAAAGCAATGCCGCCTTTATACGGACGAATCACACGAAGGATACGCGTGAGGTCGAAGGTTCCGTAGTTTACCCCTGTGAAATAAGCGTCACGAAGTAAGTAGTCCATACGGTCCGCATCGATTTGACTCGAAATCAATTGCACCACTTGAGGATTTGGATGTGTTTTTTGAATCACGCTGGCTACTTCTTGTGGGAAAGTAGAAGAGACTTTACGTAAAATCTGATTGACTTCCGTTTCCTCAGACAAGATGATGTCGATGGTGATTTGTTCATGGTTTGTATCAAAGATTTTCTCGAAAGTATGTGAGTATGGTCCGTGCCCAACATCATGCAAGAGGGCAGCACAGAGTACAACAAGGCGATTGCTGTCGTCCCATAGTCCGTCTCCTTCTTCTTTTGTTGCGTAGTTACGAGCAAAGTTGTCGCAAATACGACGGGCGATTTCATATACCCCTAAAGAGTGAGAGAATCGTGAGTGTTCCGCTGTATGGAAAGTATACATGGAAGCTCCGGTTTGTTTAATTCTGCGGAGTCGTTGCAATTCACGACTATTAATTAATTCAAGAATAATTGGATGTTGCACGTGGATATAATCGTGTACTGGGTCACGAAATACTTTTTCACGTTTAAATGCTTCAGTCATGCGTTTGACGCCTTCTTTCGATTAGATTGTGAATAATACTCATAAGCACTTTCAGTTTATGCTATTTTCGGTAGAAAAGCAAGAGGTCGAACCTTTTAAAAAGCTTTTATACCGCGTTTTATACACGATTATTGTCGTTTCACAAAACGCTCAAGTGCTTTTTGGAAATCTGGAGTGTGAATAAAGTCTGTTTCGTTCTCTTCCAGCGTGCATCCAAGCTTCGTTAAAGCCTGCAAGACGCGGACTTGAACGTCTTCAATCGTGAGGTCGATTCCAAGGGCGTCGCTAATATTCCACATGCTGTCGGCGTTGACTTCTGGGAAATGCCATTTCGTTTCTTCGCCTTGAAGTGCATGGTCATAGAAATCACGAACCACAAGCCCACGACGGTTTTGGTCTCCATAGACGCTTAAGTAAATCGAAACGCACACCACATCTTTCAAGCGGCGCTGCGCAATCCCAGCAATTTTACGGTTTTGAATGCTTAAGTCATAGTCTCCTGGACAATAAGAGTCTGCCACTTCAAAAGCTTGAATCCCACCAAGAGCCTCTGCTTCTGGAAAAGCTGCTTGAATGAGTTGTTGCATCCATTCATAGGCTTCGTTAATCGTTGGCATTTGTTTATTTTTAAAGAGAAGGCTGATGTTTAAGATGCCTTCGTTACTCACAACGGCCAGCCCGCCTGCTTGACGCACAATCGGTGTAAATCCGTTGGCACGCAGTCTTTCTAGCCCTTGTTCAAGATAAGGTACCTTTGTATCGGTCATTCCAAGAATCACGATATCTTCAAGCGTCCAGAAGTGAACGAATGGCCCGTCTTCTTCTTTTGTGAGATGACGAATCAGTGTCTCATCGAGCGCGAACGGCGTCAGCATTTCTTCGAGTTTTTCAGTTTTTGGAATTTGTGTCGCAACCAATTGAATGGTTTGCTGCCTAATAGGTGATTGAGTCATACGATTCTCCTTTAGAGTTCTTCGTGTTTTATTATAACAAAACTTCGCGTGATGGTCGTGTTGGAGGCCGTTTTTAAGCCATTTCTTAGGAATTTATTAAGTAAAAGTCAAGAATCGTAAAAATTACTAGCAAAAATGGTTTATTTTTAATAGGATAAGGTAGAAAAAGAATGAAAAGAGGGAATGCTCATGAAAATTTTAGTAGTAGATGATGATCGCGAAATCGTTGAATTATTGACGATTTACTTAAAGAACGAAAATTATGAAATTGTAAAAGCCTATGACGGGAAACAAGCCCTTGAAAAATTAAAAATGTATCCAGATATCGATATGATTATCTTGGACATTATGATGCCACGCTTAGACGGAATCTCTGTGGTGCATGAAGTGCGCAAAGAAAATGCACAATTGCCAATTCTATTATTAAGCGCGAAATCAACAGATATCGATAAAATCCAAGGGTTAACAAATGGTGCCGACGACTACGTTACAAAACCATTTAACCCACTTGAAGTCATTGCGCGTGTGAAATCATTATTACGCCGCTCAACGATTACGCAAGAAGGCCCAGCCAACGAAGAAATTACGATTGGACCTTTAACGATTAAGAAAGAATCTCACCAAGTGACAACAACAGATGGCAAAGAAATCCAATTAACGGTATTAGAATTCGGAATTCTATACTTACTTGCAAGCCATCCAAACCGCGTATTTAGTGCAGATGAAATCTTCGAAACGGTATGGCAACAAGAAAGTATCGTTTCAACGAAAACAGTTATGGTACACGTAAGCCACCTTCGCGATAAAATTGCCGAAGCGACTGGCGGAGAAAAAGTCATTGAAACAGTATGGGGAGTAGGCTACAAGATTGAAGACAAATAATAAAAAAGTTCTTCACCTTCGAAAAGTCAAAAACGAACCGACACTCTTGACGCTCACGCCAAAGGAAGTCAGCGAACTCGTATTAGAAGGAATCGTGACGCTCTGTATTGTATTCCTTTTATACTTAGGAATTCTTGTGATGGTCAGCCAACTGATTAACGAGCCAGGGTTTATTTCTGTGGAATTCTCTGCTCGTGAAGTATGGCATATCGAGCGCGAGCAAATTGCGTTCTACAAAAATATCTTCACGATTACATCCGTCGTTTTTGCAGTGGCGTTTACTTATTGGCGCTTGATGCGAAGATACCAACAAATGCAGTTAAACCATATTTTGGAGGAGTTGCATTTGATTGCGGACGGACAGTATGACCGACGCATTCCGTTCCGTTTATCCGGAGACATGGGGCAAGTCGTAAACTCGATTAACCGCTTGGTCGATTCGACCGTGAATGCGCTAGAGGATGAACGTGCGATTGAGAAATCGAAGGATGAATTGATTACAAATGTATCGCACGATATTCGTACACCGCTGACATCGATTCTTGGGTATCTTGGACTGATTGTTAATCAACCCAATGTCGAGAGCGCCGATGCGAAGCGTTATGCGGAAATCGCCTATTCGAAGGCGGAACAAATGAAATTACTCGTAGACGACTTATTCGAATATACGACAACTCGTCCAAACGGAGCACCGCTTAGACTCAATGATATTCCAATCGTGAATTTCTTAGAGCAAGTAGCAGCGGACTTCGAACTCGAGGCGCAAAAACGAAAAATGGCGATTGAAGTCTTGCCGAATAACCGTGATGTGGTTCTTGAACTCGATGCCGAGAAAATGGTGCGCGTGATTAATAATCTCTTATCGAATGCGATTAAATACGGACACGAAGATTCTGTCATCACAATGGAAGTTTTAAGAAATGATGGAGTCGTGACGATTGCCGTTCGAAACGCCGGAGATCCAATTTCGAAAGAAGTGTTGGAACAACTCTTTGCACGTTTCTACCGCGCAGAAGCATCACGTTCCAAAGAAACCGGTGGAACAGGACTTGGTTTGGCGATTGCCGAAAACATTGTACAGTCGCATGGCGGGATGATGTATGCCGAATCTGAAAACGGACAAACAAGCTTCTATGTATGCTTGCCGGAAGAAAATCAAGGTTCATTGAAACAATTTAAAGAAAAACTCAAATAACCAGAAGAAGGCAGAAATGCTTTCTGCTGGTTATTTTTATTCGCAAAAAGACACTAGAGTTGATACTATGGAAGGGACGTAATGGAGGGAAAAATATGAAATTAGCAACGTGGAACGTGAACGGAATTCGTTCGGTATTAAATAAAGGTGCTCTACAAGAGTATGTATTAGAAAGTAATCCAGATATTTTATGCCTACAAGAAACAAAGGCGCAACAAGAACAAGTGGAACTCGGGATGGAGTTTAGCGAGTATGATGTGTATTTCAACTCGGCTGTGAAAAAAGGCTATTCTGGAACGGCCATCTTCACCAAAGTAAAACCACTATCGGTAACATATGGCATCGGCATTGAAGAACATGACCAAGAGGGACGTGTGATTACAGCCGAATTCGAGAAATTCTACTTAGTAACCGTCTATACACCAAATGCGAAGCGCGACTTATCACGTCTAGCATACCGCCAAGTATGGGAAGATGATTTTCTCGCATACATTAAGAAGCTAGAAGAGACAAAACCAGTGATTTTCTGCGGCGACTTGAACGTGGCGCATAAGGAAATCGACTTGGCGAATCCAAAAACGAATGTCAATAATGCCGGATTCACCAAAGAAGAACGTGCAAAATTTGACCAAGTTGTCGCAAACGGCTTAGTGGATGCGTTCCGCTACTTACACCCTGACACAGTAGGGGCGTATAGCTGGTGGAGCTACATGGGTGGCGCTCGTGCACGAAATATCGGATGGAGAATTGACTATTTTGTCGTGTCCGAAGTTCTAGCGCCGCTTCTCAAAGAAGTCGACATTCGTAGCGATGTCACAGGAAGCGACCACTGTCCGGTAGAAATTGAAGTGAAGCTATAAGAACATTTGTTCGCGTGCAGAAAGTCTGATACAATAGAGGTATCGATTAAAAAAGAGGTATAGAAATGGCAAAAGACCATATTTTCGTGCATGGTGCACGATCTCATAATTTAAAAAATATTGATGTGAGCATTCCTCGTGACAAGTTTGTCGTGATTACAGGACTATCAGGGTCAGGGAAGAGTTCGCTTGCGTTTGATACATTATACGCAGAAGGGCAACGTCGTTATGTAGAGAGTCTATCTGCATACGCACGTCAATTTTTAGGGCAAATGGACAAACCAGACGTGGATAGTATCGACGGTTTGAGTCCAGCGATTGCCATCGACCAAAAAACAACGTCCCGTAATCCGCGTTCAACGGTTGGAACGGTGACGGAGATTAATGACTATTTACGTTTATTATATGCGCGTGTGGGAAAACCTATCTGTCCAAATGACGGCACACCGATTGAAAGCCAGTCCTTAGAACAAATGGTAAACCGCGTTATGGCGATGCCAGAAAAGACGAAGATTCAAGTGTTAGCGCCAGTTGTCGTTCAGAAGAAAGGCGAGCATAAGAAAGTCTTCGAGAAGATTCAAAAAGACGGCTATGTGCGTGTGCGCGTGGATGGCGAGATGCATGAAGTCACAGAAGAATTCAATCTCGAGAAGAACAAGAAGCACAATATTGAAATCGTCGTAGACCGTATCGTAGTGAATGATAAGAGTCGTTCACGTCTATTCGATTCGATTGAAGCGGCCCTTCGTTTAGCGGAAGGCTATGCGATTGTCGATGTGATTGGTGGGGAAGAACATCTCTTCAGCGAACACCATTCATGTCCGATTTGTGGATTTACGGTGGGCGAATTAGAGCCACGTCTCTTCTCATTCAATGCGCCGTTTGGAGCGTGTCCTGAGTGTGACGGTTTAGGGTCGAAGCTTGAAGTCGACTTAGATTTAATCGTTCCAGATAAACACTTAACGCTGGAAGAAGGAGCGCTTGTTCCTTGGAATCCAATTAGTTCGAACTATTATCCAACGATGCTGGAACAATTTTGTAAACAGTTCAAGATTCCGATGAATATTCCATTTGAGAAATTGACGCAGTCGCAAAAGAATATGGTGTTATACGGTTCAGGAGATGCGACCTTCAAGTTCCATTATGAAAATGAATTTGGTGGCGTGCGTGATGTGGAAATTCCTTTTGAAGGAGTGGCCGTGAACGTGGAGCGCCGTTATCGCGAAACCAATAGCGACTTTACGCGTGAACAAATGCGCCAATATATGACCGAATCTG
>CALALK010000263.1 GCA_937923125.1 uncultured Carnobacterium sp. | reverse complement strand
GAGAGCAAATGGGAGTTTTTAGTTCGATTCTTTTTATCATTATTTTCTTGAATACGACTGCCGCTGTGATAACGGTTTTCCGTGAGCCTCGTGAAATAGCGGCAACTTGGGGATGGCTTATTGTCCTTGTGATGCTTCCAGTTATCGGATTTATCATTTACTTCTTCTTTGGTCGTCGCATCCGTAAAAAACGCATCTTTAATTTACGTGCGCAAGAAACAGTGGGGTTGCAAGAACTCGTAGAGCAACAACAGCTTGAACTAGCGCATAAGAAGGAACAAACAGGTACTGCGAAGTTTCGTTTTAAGAGTACGCATCACGAAGACTTAGCCTCTTTCTTCCTTGAAGCCGATGATGCGATTATTACTGACAATAATGATGTAGAGATATTTGTAGATGGGAAAGAAAAGTTTGACCGTCTAAAAGAAGATATTAAGAGTGCAAAGCACCACATTCATATTTTGTATTACATTTTTAACCAGGATGAAATTGGCGAAGAAATCATGGAACTATTGATTGAAAAAGCGCAAGAAGGCGTTGAAGTTCTTGTGATTTATGATGCCTTAGGTTCTCGTAAGACGCGCAATGCTTTCTGGAATAGATTGCATGACGCTGGTGGCCAGTCTGTTGCCTTCTTCGGGTACACATTAGGATTTATCAACTGGCGTATCAACTACCGTAACCACCGTAAGATTGTTGTTATTGATGGTAAAGTTGGCTATGTTGGTGGTTTTAATATTGGGGACGAATACTTAGGAAAAGGACCACTGGGCGCTTGGCGTGATACTCATCTCCGCATTCATGGAGATGCTGTTTACTCATTACAATCTCGTTTCTTAGTCGATTGGAATGCGGCGGTAAAAGAGGATAAACGACGAGAGTTTATCCCAGAGTATTTCCCATTAATCGAATCTGAAGGCGAGAATACCATTCAAGTCGTATCGACAGGTCCGGATAGTGATGTTCAAAAAATTAAACTAGGTCTGATTAAGATGATCTTAATGGCGAAGAAATCGGTTTGGATTCAAACACCGTATTTTATTCCGGATGAAAGTGTGCAAGAAGCATTAATGATTGCGGCCATGGCAGGAGTAGATGTACGCGTGATGATTCCATGTAAACCAGATCACCCTGTTGTTTATCGTGCGACAGAATACTATTCAAGCCAATTATTGAAATCAGGCGTGAAGATTTACGTGTATCAAAAAGGATTTCTTCATGCCAAAACAATGGTCGTTGATGGTGAAATGGCAACCGTTGGGACCTCCAACTTTGATATGAGAAGTTTCCGTTTAAACTTCGAAGTGAATGCCTTTATTTATAACGAACAGTTCGCTAAACAAGTCGAAGAAGACTTCATGAATGACTTGAAGAACTGTACCATCGCCAACGAAAAATACTTCGAAAAACAAGACCGCTGGAAGAGATTTAAACAGAAATTTTCTAGGTTGTTTGCACCTATTTTATAGGATGTGAAGCAGAAAGACAGAAGACAAAAAAGAGCTCACAGTGTGAGCTCTTTTTGCTTCGTTGTCTTTCGTCCGCAAAGTTTATTAGACATTCTTGAATCACGAGTGATGAAAAGAATGTCAATAAA
>CALALK010000262.1 GCA_937923125.1 uncultured Carnobacterium sp. | reverse complement strand
GTAATCGCCTCTTGCACTCCACGGAAAATGCTGAGTTCCGCCTCACTTGTGAGCGTGAAGGTCGGCTCATTTTTTCTAAACTGAATATCGATGCCGCTGTTGACTTGTACTTCGTGGAAAAATTCTTCCAGCGCAATATCCAACTGCTTCTTATCCATTTGTTCTGGCTTCAAGTCATGAACGATTTTACGCACTTCTTGCAAGCCCTCGACTGCAAAATCACGCAGCCCTTCGCTCATTTCTTGAATCGGCGAGTTTTGTTGCTTGGCCAGTTGCGAAATCGCCCCTAGCTGAATAATAATTGTGGACAGACTGTGTCCCACCGAATCGTGAATCTCACGAGAAATTCGGTTTCGCTCTTGTAGCGTGAAGATTTCCTTCATTGTCCCCATTTTATATTGGGCTTGTTGCAAGTCATATCGTTGTTCGCTGAGTTTTTGCTCGACTTTTTCCAACTCTTCTTGCAGCGCTCTTCGCTCTTCCAAAATATGATTTCCATAAGAGAAGAATAAAAGGAAGAACAAGGTCATGACCACTTGAATGCTATCGCCTTTTTGGACGGCTGGAACGATAACGACCGCTCCTAATATCAACTGTAGTATCAATGCATTTCTAAAGGAGAAACGTAAACTCACCTCGAAACAGAGAAGAAGAATGAGTCCTGTAAAAATGGTGTTGAAATACAAACAGAGAAGGACGACCGCGATGCCTTCAATCAGGATGTACCATTGATATTTCAATGAATAATAGCCAAGTTGCACAAGCGCGATAAATCCAAAGAAGAAGGCAATGTCTCCTGCGTTCATATTCGGTAGTTGCGACCATTCAAAAAGCGCAAAAAGGATGAAACCATACCGAATAATGAATCGTACCCATTGATCGATTTTCATGATTTCACCCCTTTGTCATTACTGATTTAATAAAAATAAAAACGCAATAAAATTATTGATAAAGTGTATCGAGATGGATGCAAAAACATTGTTATTGTAATAACGATACATCCCAACGATTGGAATCGTTAATGGAACGTACATTAAGGATGCCATCCAGTCAATTCCACCGGACTCTTTTGAGAGCGAGTGAAGCAAGATAAATAGGAAGGCAGAAATAAACGTTAATACGTGAATATTGAGCGATTTCTTAAATGAACCGATGATGGCTTCACGAAACACTAACTCTTCCAAGATTGGTGCAACAACGCATACTAGAACAAACATGGTCACTGCATTGTTTGTGCTCATCATCTTCTCGATTTGTTCTTGGTTATCCGACGTCACTTCTCCGATTAACCTACCTACGACAAGCGCTAATCCGATACGAAGCGCGTACGCAAGCGCCAAATCTCTAATAAACGGACGCTTGATAAAGTTTTTGAACCCTTCCACAAGCTTTTCGCGGAACAATGCTACCCCAACCACTGTTGAAACCAGTTGAAGAACCAGGTAGGCGTTTGTCTCCACACTTGGGCCCTCAGCCGTATAACGAATAAAGAACACCGGGAAAACCATCATGTTTAAAAAGTAAACAATCCATAATAGAACAGCTTTTTTCTTCATAGAACACCTCTAATCATCCGTGAAACGGACTGGTTTTGTATTTTTAATGCTATAGATTTTTTCAATTTTGCCATCATGCCATACGATACCGTGCAGCGCGCCGCCAAAAACAGCTCCGCCATCGATACCGATTTTGCCATCATGTTGCCATAATTTCATAAAGTCACCATCTTCGTTTAAGCCACGCAAAGGTGTGTGTCCGAAGATAATCGTTTTGCCAGTGTTGTTAACCCCTTTATGGAACGGTTCGCGAATCCAGTAGAAGTCTTTTGGCTCAGTGTCGTGCCAGTCGTCCAAGCGTAAATCCACCCCAGCATGCGCTAAGAGCAAATCACCTTCATCGATAAAGAGTGGACGTTCTCTTAGAAATGCGATGAGTTCTGGATATTGTGCTTTAATGGCTTCGGCATCTTCCACAGGATTCACTGGAGTGCCTTGTGGACGTCCGAGTAAGTCGTTAATCGTTGTATCCCCATTGTTTCTGAAGTAGTGTGGAAAACGTCCTTCAGGATCGTCGATAAATGCAAGGAACATCACTTCATGATTTCCCATCAAATACCATGCGTTTTTCTCTTTTGTATATTTCATCCCTGTAAGGACACTACGTTTATTGTCGGGACCACGGTCAATCAAGTCTCCCATGAAGACCAGTTGCTGAGTTTCTTCATCCCAGTTTTGAAGCATTTCTTCCATCATGTCTGCTTCGCCGTGAATATCACCAATAATAAAATATGTTTTTTTCATTTTCTACACCTCAATTGCTCTGTTACTGTCTATTATAGCAAACTTTCGCATCAATATGAAAGTGGATTTGACTCATGAAAAATTTTGCAAAAAAAGAAGCCTTACTTTCGTAAGACTTCTTCGTCATTTAAGATTATTGGTTTTCTTTTTTACGAGTGAATAATAACGCTGCCGCTACAACCACAAGTACGCCACCAATGATAACAGTGAATCCTTTTGCTGTACCAGTATTTGGTAATTCAGGACGTTTTGGTTCTTCTGTCGTTGGAACTGCTGGAGTTTCTGTTGTTGAACCTTCAGTAGTAGTTCCTTCTGTAGTTGTTGAAACTGTAGTTGTTGTTGCTTCTGTTGTAGAAGCTGTTGTAGTTGTTGCTTCTGTTGTTGTAGTGCTTTCAGTAGTTGATTCAGTCGTTGTTGTACTTTCAGTTGTAGTTGAGCTCTCTGTAGTACTTTCTGTTGTGCTTTCAGTTGTAGTAGTTGTTGTCGTAGTAGTAGTTTCAGGCATTTCACCATCAGCTGTACCAGAACCAGATAATAATGTGTAAATTACATCTGTTGATTGTTCACTATCTAAACCTTCAGCTGTAATTGAGATTTTGTTTTGTGGGTTCTTTGTAGGATCCACTAAGTTTACGATATAGTCAACATAAATAATTTTATCTGTTGTATCGATTTTTACTTTAATACCAGTATCAGTAACTTCGTAGTCACTTTCAGAAAGGAATCCAGCTGAAACCCATGGATTTTCTGAATCCACTAACTCAACGCGTAATGAACCAGGTACGTATGTTTGGTTTGAATCCCATACGTCTTTGATTTCAACGTTTTTTAATGTTTTTCTAGATTGGTTTAAACGTGCCCACCAGTGAACTTGTTCAGCGTTCTCTGTTGGTTGAAGACCCCATTTAGTAACCATTTCTCCTGGAGTAGGTCCTTCAAGTGGATCGATTTTTTGTGATACGACAGTACCGTTAAAATCAAGTTTTTGAGTCGTATCTGCTAAACGATTGTCTGGTTCCCACTTAACATCAACCGTTAATTCAACATTTTTGTTTAATTTGTGATCTTTAAAATAAGGTCCAAAAATGACTTTTACTGTACTTGAATCTGGTGATACAAGTGCAGCTGCTACTACTTCTCCCGCTTTATTATAAATTGGGAATTCGTAAGTAGACTGAATTTTAACAGGTGAGTTAATCTTGAATGTCATTGTATCGTTCATATTGATATCAACATTATCAGGAATATCTACTTTAAAAGTAATTCCCCAACGAGCATACAAGTCAGATGCATCCCCTGAAATTTGGACAGTTGGATTCTTCACTTCAATCTCTGTTCCATTTTTTGTAACTTCAGCTGCACTCGCTTGTTTCGGTGCAAATAGCACTACTAAAGCGAATAATGCAGATAGTAATAATAGCACTTTCTTTTTCATAAAAATCCTCCTAGTTTCTTGATTTAAATTCTATTCTTTCAAAATTAACTATTTTTTATCCTAAATCGAATATTTTTTATCGAAAAAACGATTCCTTTTTGAAGGAAAATTGAATATAAATCAACTAATCATTATTCTAAACTACTCTTTCTCCAACTGCAATTCAAAAGCCGCTAAATCATGTGTTTTTAATGATTTTTTTCTCTTAAAATGAAAAATAAAAAAGCTAGAAATACCGGAAATATTTCTAGCTTGCTCAATTATTCTAAAATTCATTTAAAGCTACTTGCCGGGATTGAACCGGCGACCTCCACCTTACCAAGGTGACGCTCTACCGACTGAGCTAAAGCAGCGTTTTTGGGTAAAAAAAAAGAACTCCGCCAGTAGGACTCGAACCTACGACATCATGATTAACAGTCATGCGCTA
>CALALK010000261.1 GCA_937923125.1 uncultured Carnobacterium sp. | reverse complement strand
CTTTGGTCGAACTTGAAATCCCCAGTATACACAATATTTCCTTCACTAGTCTTAATGACAATCGCTAATGAATCTGGGATTGTGTGCGTAGTTTTAAAGAACTTCACGGTTGCAGTTGGAAAATCGATTTCTGTATTTTCTGTCACTTCATGATAGTCGTCAAAGCCTTTAACGACATTTGAAGAGTCAACATAGTATTTTGCAAGAGCAATCGTTAGTTTTGAACCGAATACCGGTGCATCAATGTTTTGTAAGAAATATGGCAAGGCGCCTACCGCATCGGCATGACCGTGCGTTAAGAACACCCCTGCAATACGCTCTTTGTTTTCTTCTAAGTATGTGAAATCAGGAATGACAACATCAATCCCTAATAGTTCGTCTTCAGGATAGACAAGACCGCAATCTAAGACGAAGATCTCTTCTTCCACTTCAACGGCATATAAACTCTTACCGTTTTCTCTCACACCACCAAGTGCGATGATTTTAATTGAACTCATGGTTTACCTCTCATTTTCTTTTATTTAAATTGATTCCTTTGGGCAGATTCCACCACCCTATATACTCTATAAGAATACCATATTTGTCGTTTTTTTGCGAACATCAAAGAATTCATGAAGTGCTCTATTGCTGTACTTTTTGAAGAAACAAAAAAGCCCCTGCAAAATGCAGAGGCTAGAATTGAAAGATTATTCTTTGTCTTCTTTTGGTAATAAAACTTTACGTGATAAGTTGATACGTCCTTGTCCGTCGATTTCAATAACTTTAACAGTCACTTTGTCGCCTAGAGCAAGTACATCTTCTACTTTACCAACGCGTTCGTGCGCTAATTCAGAAATATGAACTAATCCATCTTTTCCTTTAGCGATTTCTACGAATGCACCGAATTTTTCGATACGGCGTACAGTTCCTTCGTACACTTGACCTACTTCGATTTCACGTGTTAAATCTTCGATGATTTCTTTTGCACGTTGAATCATAGCAGCATCTGTAGAAGCGATTGATACGTGACCTTCTTGGTCGATATCGATCTTAACGCCTGTTTCGTCGATGATAGAGTTGATTGTTTCACCACCACGTCCGATAACCACTTTAATCTTATCAGGGTGGATAGAAATCATTTCAATCTTAGGTGCATATGGGCTTAACTCTTTACGAGGTTCAGAAATCGTTGATGTTAATTCTTCAAGAATTTCAAAACGTGCTTTCTTCGCTTGTGTTAAAGCTTCACGTAAGATTTGTTCTGTAATCCCTTGAATCTTAATATCCATTTGAAGAGCTGTAATTCCGTCTTTAGTTCCGGCTACTTTAAAGTCCATATCTCCTAAGTGGTCTTCTAACCCTTGGATATCTGTTAAGACTGTGTAGTTTGTACCGTCAGAAATAAGACCCATCGCAATCCCTGCTACAGGTGCTTTAATTGGCACACCAGCAGCCATCAATGCTAATGTTCCCGCACAAATACTTGCTTGAGAAGAAGAACCGTTTGATTCTAATACTTCTGATACAAGACGGATTGTGTAAGGGAAGTCTTCTGGACTTGGAATGACTTGTTTCAATGCACGTTCCCCTAACGCACCGTGACCAATTTCACGACGACCTGGGCTACCAGCACGACCTACTGAACCTACAGAGAATTGTGGGAAGTTGTAGTGGTGAATGAATCGTTTTCCTTCTTCGATTCCTAAACCATCAATCACTTGGTATTCTCCAAGAGGTGCAAGTGTTGCTGAAGTTAATGCTTGCGTTTGTCCACGAGTGAATAAACCAGAACCGTGAACACGTGGTAATAAATCGATTTCTGAAGATAATGGACGAATTTCGTCAATCTTACGACCATCAGGACGTACTTTTTCTTCAGTGATTAAACGACGTACTTCGTCTTTTTCTAAGTTATCTACTAATTGAGAAACTTGTTTTAGAAGTCCTGCTTTTTCTTCATTTTCTTCTAAGACTGCTTCGAAGTGCTCGATGGCTGTTTCTTTTACTTTTTCGATATTTGCTTCACGCGCTAATTTTTCTTCTGTTTGAATCGCGTGAATCATCGCTTGGCTGAATAAATCTTTTACTTGTGCTTCGATATCCGCATCAAATGAAAGTAAAGTCACTTCCATTTTTTCTTTACCAACTTCGCGAACGATTTCTTCTTGGAAAGCTACTAATTTTTTGATTTCTTCGTGACCGAATAATAATGCACCAAGCATATCTTCTTCGTTCACTTCTTTAGCTGAACTTTCTACCATGTTGATGGCAGTTGCAGTACCGGCTACAGATAATTCGATATCTGAGTTTTCTTTTTGTTCAGTGGTTGGGTTAATCACGTATTCACCGTTAACACGACCTACGTCTACCCCAGCGATTGGTCCATCAAATGGAATATCTGAAATACATAATGCTAATGAAGAACCAAACATTGCTGCCATTTCTGGTGGGCAGTTCGGATCTACTGACATTACAGTATTTGTGATTTGAACTTCGTTACGGAAGCCTTCCGCAAACATCGGACGGATTGGACGGTCGATCAGACGCGCTGTAAGAGTAGCATGTTCACTTGGACGACCTTCACGTTTGATGAAGCCTCCAGGAATTTTACCTGCTGCGTACATTTTTTCTTCGTAGTTTACTGTTAACGGGAAGAAATCTGTATCTTTTGCTTGTTTTGTACCAACAGCCGCTGTTAAAACAACCGTATCACCGTAGCGTACTAATACAGCACCATTAGCTTGTTTTGCTAATTGGCCGATTTCAACTGTTAATTGACGTCCGCCCCAGTTGTAGCTAAAAACTTTCTTTTCTGACATAACTAATCTCCTTTTCTCTTATTTGCGTATCTTCCAGACCTACTTTTAGAAATGAAAACGTTCGATGCGTTCGACCGCTTTTATTTCTAAAGTAAGATGACTCTAGAAGATACAAAGTTTGTCATACAGAGTCATTTTACCATATCTGTACTTTAAGTACTATTTTTTTGTAAACAAAAACGAGTGAGTTGTTCTCATTTATAGAGAAGTAACTCACTCATCTTATTATTGTTATTTACGAATGAAGAAATTAAAGAGTAACAACAGTCCCTTGTTCTGTGATTGTGAACTCTTTTGTTTCTAAGTTTGCTTCAAGACGCGCTTCCACACTGTTTGAAGCATCTTTACGTGTAATCACGATTGTGTTCTCAGTTGGAGTTTCTACTTCAAAAGAACCTTCTAAATCAAACGCTTTTGATGTGTTTCTGAAGCGTAATAAGTTGATTAGTTTTTTCACGACTGGACGTTCTACTTCACGGTCGATTTCTTCTACTGTGTAGTAGTGACGGTTGATGTTACGACCTTCTTTTGAAGATTCTAATAACTCGATGTCATTTTCCCCAGCAAGTAATCCAACATAGTAAATTTGTGGAATACCAGGTGCAAAGCATTGTAATACACGTGATAATAAGTAACTTGCATCATCATTTCCTAAGGCACTGTAGTATGTGCTGTTGATTTGATAAATATCTAAGTTATTGTATTTTTCACTTGAGTAAATACGTTTTACGTTAGCACCTACGTCGTATAATTTATTTGAAGTGTAATCTAACTCTTCATCTGTTAATAAGTCTCTAGCATCTACGACCCCGATACCATCATGCGTATCTAAAGTTGTAAATTGTTTCATTGGACTCATTTGTAACCAGTTTGCTAAACGATTTGATTTTCCAGAATATAGTGAATATAAAACAACCATTGGCAATGCAAAGTCATATACGAAGTAATCATGGTCAGCAATTTTCATTTGGATTGAATAATGCTCATGAATTTCAGGAAGCAATTCTACTTGATATTTCGCTGCTTCATCACGTACTTCATTTAATAAATCCCAAATATCTGGTTCTACGAAGAAGTCATTTGTATCCAGTTTTTTAACCGCATACGCAAAGGCATCTAAACGAATTAATGAGCAGCCGTGGCTTGCCATATCTTTAATCGTTTCACGAATAAACTCTTTCACGATTTCTTTACGAACATCAAGGTCGATTTGCTCTTCCCCGAATGTGTTCCATACTTCTTCTGTTGTTCCATCCGCAAAATGAACGGTTTGGAATGGCGCTTTATCTTTACGTTTATAGATTAAGTCGATATCTTCTTGAGTTGGACGTCCTGGTGGGAAGAACTCATGAATACGGATAAACATATCTTTGTAAGGTGAGTTTTCGTGATTTTTTACAAAATCTTGGAAGAATTTAGACTCACGAGAAATATGGTTAATCATGAAGTCAAACATTAAATAATATTGTTCCCCTAGAGCATCCACATCTTCCCAAGTTCCCAGAAGCGGGTCTACACGTGTGTAGTCGCTTGGAGCAAATCCTCTATCCCCTGTAGACGGGAAGAATGGGAGTAAATGAACCCCACTAATCGCGCCTTTAAAATGTTTATCAAGAACTCCTTTTAAGTCCTTCATATTGCTTCCCATGCTGTCTGAGTAAGTGATCAGCATTGCTTCGTTTTTAATTTGCATGGAATTCACCGTATCCCTTCATTCAATCGATTTAGTTTAATTTCCAAATGTCACGGTTGTAGTCTTCGATTGTACGGTCACTTGAGAAGAATCCAGCCATTGCAATGTTTGTCACTACTTTAGCATTCCATTCATCTCTGTCTTCGAAATCGCGATACATACGTTCTTTTGTTTCAATGTAATCTTCTAAGTCAAGTAGCGTCATGAACCAGTCTTTTGTTGTTAACTCGTGGTATAGACGTTCTAGACGTTCTTTATTTCCTACTGCAAGTAAAGCGTCACTCTTCACGAATTCTACTAACGGACGAATAGCATCTCTTTGTGCAAATTCACTAGCGTTGTAATCGCCTTTTTCATAGTGAGCGATTACTTCGTCACTCTTCTCACCGAAGATATAGATATTGTCGTCACCAACTAATTCATGGATTTCCACGTTCGCACCGTCTTCAGTACCAAGAGTTAATGCCCCGTTTAGCATGAATTTCATATTTCCTGTTCCGCTAGCTTCTTTAGAAGCAAGAGAAATTTGTTCAGAAATATTACATGCTGGAATTAAGTGTGTTGCAGCTGTTACGTTGTAGTTTTCAATCATTACAACTTGTAAGTATGGACTTACTTCTGGGTCATTGGCGATTAATTCAGATAATGAAAGAATTAAATGAATCACGTCTTGTGCAATGACGTAAGCTGGAGCTGCTTTCCCACCGAAGATAATTGTAATTGGTCTTGCTGGAATGTTTCCGCTCTTGATATCTAAATATTTATGAATCACATATAAAGCGTTCATTTGTTGACGTTTATATTCGTGCATACGTTTGATTTGGATATCAAAAATAGAATTTTCATTCACTGTGATTCCTTGTTTTTCTTGTAGGTAAACACTTAAACGTTTTTTGTTATCAATTTTAATCTTGTCTAATTTTTCGCGAACAATCGCATCATGACGGTAAGCTTTGAACGCTTCTAATTTAGAAGCATCCTTACGCCACTCTGTTCCAATTGTTTCATCTAATAATTTAGCGAGTTCTGGGTTAGCATGCATTAACCAACGACGGAATGTAATCCCGTTTGTTTTGTTGTTAAATTTCTCTGGATAAAGCTCATAGAAGTTTTTCAATTCACTTTCTTTTAAGATATCCGTATGAAGTGCCGCAACACCGTTTACGCTGTATCCATAGTGAATATCCATATGTGCCATATGAACACGGCCATGTTCGTCAATGATGGCTACTGATGGATCTTCATATTTTGCTTTTACGCGAGCATCTAACTCTTTAATAATTGGCACTAAATGTGGCACTACTTTTTCTAAGTATGCTAAAGGCCATTTTTCCAACGCTTCTGATAAGATTGTGTGGTTTGTATAAGCTGTCATTGCAGATACGATTTCTACTGCTTCATCAAATTCAATTCCACGTTCCCCAAGTAAACGAATTAATTCAGGAATTACCATTGAAGGGTGTGTATCATTAATTTGAACTGTTGCGTACTCTGCTAAGTCGTGTAAATTACTTCCTTTAGCAAGTGCTTCGTCGATTAATAATTGAGCACCGTTACTTACCATGAAGTATTGTTGGTAAATACGTAGTAAGTGTCCTGCTTCATCACTATCATCTGGATATAAGAATAATGTTAAGTTTTTAGCGATTTGTGTTTTATCAAATGCGATAGAATCACTTGATACTAAAGACTCGTCGATTGATTCTACATCGAATAAGTGTAATTTATTTTTAGTTGATTGTTCATATCCTAATACATCGATATCAAACATTTTTGAAGTCAATGTAAAGTCCCCAAAAGGTACTTTATAAGAAGTTTCTGTTGGAACTAACCAGCTTTCAGGTGTTAACCAAACGTTTGGCACTGCATTTTGTTGGTTATCTTTGAATTTTTGTTCGAATAAACCATAGTGGTAGTTCAAACCAACCCCGTCTCCTGTTAACCCAAGAGTTGCGATGGAATCAAGGAAACATGCTGCTAGACGACCTAGACCACCATTTCCTAAAGATGGTTCTAATTCGATTTCTTCGATTTCTGCTAAAGAATGTCCAGCTCCCGCTAATACATCTTTTACTTCATCGTAAAGACCTAAGTTAATTAAGTTGTTTGATAATAATTTACCGATTAAGAACTCTGCAGAAATGTAATACACTTTTTTCTTACCATTATTTTGTGGTAAGGCTGCACTTTTTTCTTTTGTAAATTGTAATAAGGCTAAGTACACTTCTTCTTTTGAACAGTCTTTTAATGACTTGCCTAAGTTTCCTTCTATATATTGTTTAAAATCTTTCATTGTTCTCTCCTTTTTGGCTTGCACGAGGTTACTTTTCTACCTCGACTAACTCCTATTTAACGTCCACGTTATGTTGTGGATTTGCACGATCATACAATTCAGTAATTCCAAGTAAGAATTCTTCTACTGATTCTGTTAACTGCTCGTTGGTCATTCTCCATACCCAGTTCCCACCTAGTGTACTTGGAATGTTCATACGAGCTGTTCCATCTAATTGTAGTAAATCTTGCATAGTTGCAACTGTCATACGACTGACAGAACCATATAACCCGCGTAACAGTGCAAAGCTAATTGGTTCTTCGTCACGGCGGTTTAAGTAACGGTTACAGAATTCTCTTGTTTCTTCTGTTGCCGACTGATACCACCCTAATACTGTATCATTATCATGCGTTCCTGTATAGGCAACTGCATTGACTGGATAATGATGAGGTAAATCTCCACTCTTAGGATCTTCACCCATAAATCCGAATTCCAAGATTTTCATTCCTGGGAATCCAGTAGCTTCACGAAGGTTGATCACATCTTCATCCATGAAACCTAAGTCTTCTGCGATAATAGGCAATTCTCCTAGTTGCTCTTTCACCGCTTTAAATAAATCATACCCTGGACCTTTAACCCATTTCCCGACAGTTGCGTTTTCTGCTGTTGCTGGAATTTCCCAATAAGCTGAGAAACCTCTGAAGTGGTCAATACGAACTACATCAAACAATTCAAAACTTGCTTGTAGTCGTTTGCTCCACCAAGTGTATCCATCTTCTTTCATAGCTTCCCAATTATAAATCGGGTTCCCCCATAATTGACCTAGCGGAGAAAAATCATCCGCAGGACATCCAGCTACACAAAGTGGATTCCCTTCAGGATCTGTTTTGAAGTAATGTGGTGTTGCCCACATTTCAACGCTGTCAGCTGCTACATAAATTGGCATATCTCCAATAATTTGAATGAAGTGGTCATTTGCATATTTTTTAAGAGCATGCCACTGTTCATCAAATAAGAATTGTGTCACACGATGATATTCTAACTTGTCTGCAAGACGCTCGCGGTACTGCGCTAACGCTTCTGGTTGACGGCGTTTAATCGCTTCGTCGCTCCATGCTGTCCATGGTTTCATATCAAAGGATTCTTTAATGGCCATATATTCTGCAAATGGTTCTAACCACTCCGCTTTCTCCGCAACGAACTTCTCGTATGCAGGAGTTTTACCTTTTTCTAGAAAAGCAGCAACGGCTTTTTCTAAAATTGGTCGACGTTTTTCATATAGTAATGCGTAGTCAACAGTTGTTTCATCTTCGCCCCAATTTGTAAGGACGTCTTCTTTATCAATTAAACCTTCTTCTATTAAAATGTCGAAATCGATAAAGTTCGTGTTTCCTGCAAAGGCAGAAAATGATTGATATGGAGAATCTCCATAACTTGTAGTTCCTAATGGAAGAATTTGCCAATAGGTTTGTTTTGTACGAACAAGAAAATCTACAAAGTCATATGCTGATTTTCCGAAAGAACCAATACCAT
>CALALK010000260.1 GCA_937923125.1 uncultured Carnobacterium sp. | reverse complement strand
TGAATTACTGACTCTAGGGTGAAACCCGTAGAGTCAGTTTGAAGCTTGGTAGGAACTGAGACCTTGGGCTCAGTCCGGTGCCCTTATTGTAGCTACTATAGAGGCATTCCTTCGGTCTGGAGTTTATTCGTAAGCCCTTTGGGCTATATTCTCTCTTCTTTTCAAATGGATTTTGCATCCTTCGAAAACAAAAAATGGTGGACAGCCGTCCACCACTTTTTCTATTCTACTGTTACTGATTTGGCAAGGTTACGCGGTTTATCCACGTCTAACCCTTTACCAAGAGAAGTGTAGTACGCGATTAATTGCGTTACCACTACAGATACGATTGGTGCTAATAAGATTGGCACCGCTGGAACGATGATATCGTCGCCTTCTTGCTCAACGCCTTCCATCGCGATTGTTGTTACGACAGCGCCACGAGCTTTCACTTCTTGGATATTTCCGCGAGTGTGGCTCGCTACAACTGGTTCGCTTAATAATGCGATGACTGGAGTGCCTTCTTCGATAAGGGCGATTGTTCCGTGTTTTAATTCCCCTGCGGCAAAGCTTTCAGTTTGCACGTATGAGATTTCTTTTAATTTCAACGCTGCTTCCATCGCTACATAGTAGTCTAAGTGACGACCGATGTAGAAAGCATTGCGAGTTTCTAATAAGCGCTCTTTGACTAAGTCTTGAACGGCTTGTTTGTCTGATAATACGCTCTCGATTGAAGCGGCAACGACACCTAATTCATGCTTCATGTCGAATGGAGCTTCTAAGCCTTTAGAAGCGCGTAATGCGTCTGCTAAAACGGCCATCACTGCGATTTGTGCAGTGTAAGCTTTTGTTGAAGCTACGGCAATTTCAGGGCCTGCGTGTAATAGTAACGTATAGCTTGCTTCACGAGAAAGAGTTGAGCCTTTCACGTTTGTGATTGTTAATGATGGGAAGTTTTGCTCGTTTACTTTTACTAACGCTTGACGGCTGTCCGCTGTTTCTCCACTTTGTGATAAGAAAATGAAGAATGGTTTTTGTGATAATAATGGTTGGTGGTAAGCAAATTCGCTTGCTAAGTGAACTTCTACTGGAATTCCAGCAAGTTGTTCTACTAACGCTTTACCAACCCATCCTGCATGGTAGCTTGTTCCGCAGGCAATCACGTAAATGCGGTCGCTTGCTAAAATGCTATCTTGGATTTCTTTATCGACTTGTAATTGACCATTTTCGTCTTGGTAGTTTTGGATGATTTTACGTAATACGACTGGTTGTTCATCCATTTCTTTCAACATGTAGTGAGCGTAAGCCCCTTTTTCTAAATCGTCTGCATCTAATTCTGCAACGAATGGTGCACGTTCTACTGGTTCACCGTCGATTGTTTCGATTTCTACAGATTCTTCTGTTAAAGTGATTAACTCTTCGTCTTTGATTTCGATGTAACGGTCTGTTTCAGCGATTGTTGCCATTGCGTCTGAACAGATTACGTTGAAGCCTTCGCCAACCCCTACTAATAATGGGCTCTTATGTTTTGCTGCGTAAAGAACGCCTGGTTTTTCGCTGTCTAATAAACCGAAAGCAAATGATCCGCGGATTTCTTTCAACGCGCGACGGAACGCTTCTTTTCCTGATAAGTTTTCTTTATTTGCAAAGTATTCTACTAAGTTTACGGCAACTTCTGTATCTGTTTGAGATTTGAAATCAACGTCGCTTAAGAATTCTTTTTTCAATTCGTCATAGTTTTCGATTACGCCGTTATGCACTAATGTGAAACGACCTGATTGTGATTGGTGAGGGTGAGCGTTGTTTTCTGTCGCTGGTCCGTGTGTTGCCCAACGAGTATGCCCAATCCCTGCAAATGCTGGAATTTCTTCATCCACTGCATCACGAAGATTTTGAATACGTCCAACACGTTTTACTAATTGTGTTGATCCATCTTCGTCCATAATAAATAATCCTGCTGAGTCATATCCACGATACTCAAGCTTTTCTAATCCGTTTAATACTACTGTTTGGATTTTTCCATGTCCAATACATCCTACGATTCCGCACATAATGTTTAACTCCTTTTATCAGAGGCCTTTTTTGTCCTCTTCTTATTGTAATTTTGATTATGTTTCTGGTGCTGTTTCAATTTTGTCATTTCCTTGCAAAAATGGTTTGTATGAAACTGTAGACTGCACTGCCTTGAGTCATCCGCCGAGTATTTCGATAAACTCATTCCTCGTCACCTGTTTTTCAAACAGGCCTGGCGCTATCCTTGTTGCTTCCTTTCAAAGCTTTCATAAATTTTCAGAAACATGTACATCATAACCGATGACCACCTCAAAAACAACTAATTTTCCTTTTTCCTAACCTTTTCCATACCAAAAATCAACTCTACACCTCCTCAAACCGCACCATTATTGCATTTCTAGGCATCCATTCAGTAGATACCACTTTGTTGTAAATGATGAAAAACACACATTATGTTCTTTCCCCTCCCTGTCTCTCAAAGAGAATACCAGTTTGTCGTTGTTAGTGAAAGGCACACATAATGTTCTTTTCCTTCCTGGCTTAACTATTCAATTCAAAAAAGCTATTAAGAGGCGATTGGCTGTCCTTTCGGATCCCATAGTAGCAGTAATGGGAATACGCATTAAAACGAAATAGACGGAGTTAGGAATTTATTCCTTACTCCGTCTTTGAGGATTTAAAGGTGAGAGACTACAGGCTCGAGCCGGTGCCCCATTACAGCTACTATAGGAAACATCCGAAAGGATGAAAGCCAATAGTCGGTTAATAGCTTTTTTTATTTTCTTATGAAATTGAATAGTTTGGTGCTTCTTTAGTAATTTGTACATCATGCGGATGGCTTTCTCTTAGCCCCGCACCACTCATACGCACAAACTGCGTATTCTCGCGAAGCTCTTCTAAATTATGCGCCCCAACATACCCCATCCCAGAGCGAAGTCCGCCGACCATTTGGAAAATAATATCCGCCGCAGACCCTTTGTAAGCTACACGCCCTTCGATTCCCTCTGGTACGCGTTTGTTCGCTTCGTTTTTCGCTTGGAAGTAACGGTCACCTGAACCATTTTCCATCGCTGCTAGACTTCCCATTCCGCGGTATGTCTTGAAGCGACGTCCTTGGAAGATTTCGAATTCACCTGGAGATTCATCTGTTCCGGCAAGCATGCTTCCTAACATCACCGCATGTCCACCTGCTGCGATGGCTTTAGCGATATCTCCGGAGTACTTAATCCCACCGTCTGCGATGATCGCTTTGCCAAATTCTTTCGCCACTGTTGCGGCATCGTAAATCGCTGTGATTTGCGGAACCCCTACACCAGCAACGACACGAGTTGTACAGATAGAACCAGGTCCGATTCCGACTTTTACAACGTCCACGCCTGTTTCAAATAAGGCACGTGTTCCTTCTCCTGTCGCTACGTTTCCGGCAATTAATGTTGCGTCTGGGAATGTTTCGCGGATTTCTTTAATTTTACGGATTACGCCGGCACTATGTCCATGAGCTGTATCAATCACGATGGCGTCCGCACCTGCGTCTAGTAATGCTTTTGCACGTTCGAATGTATCTGAAGTAATCCCTACTGCTGCAGCCACGAGTAAACGTCCGTGTTCGTCTTTAGCAGAGTTCGGGAATTCAATCACTTTCTCGATGTCTTTAATCGTAATTAATCCTGCTAAGCAGCCTTTATCGTCTACTAATGGTAATTTTTCGATTTTATGTTTTTGAAGAATGGCTTCTGCGTCTTTCAATGAAGTTCCAACTGGAGCCGTTACGAGGTTCTCTTTGGTCATTACTTCGTCAATGAAAATGGAATAATCTGAGATAAAACGTAAGTCACGGTTTGTCAAAATCCCAACGAGGTGACGTGTTTCTAAGTCATCAACGATTGGTACACCGCTAATACGGTATTTTGACATGAGGTCTTCGGCATCTTGTACTTTATGGGATGGAGTTAAGAAAAATGGATTGATGATAACGCCACTTTCTGAACGTTTTACTTTATGAACTTCTTCTGCTTGTTCTGCGATAGACATGTTTTTATGAATCACGCCTAATCCACCTTGACGCGCAATCGCAATCGCCATTGTTGAATCTGTGACGGTATCCATACTTGCACTCATTAAAGGAATATTGAGACGAATGTTTTTGGCTAATTGCACGCGTAAATCCACGTCATTTGGCAAGACATGACTCTCCGCTGGAATTAGTAAAACATCATCGAATGTGTATCCTTCTTTTTGAAATTTTGTTTCCCATTTTGACATAGCACAAACCTCCAGTGATTGAATTTATTAACGAATAATATACCACTTTTAAAAGAAAAAGCAAGTTTTTCTGCAGAAAATCCTGATAATTCATGGAAGTTTCATCTTTTATTGTTCGTATTTTAATGAGAGTTTAATTTTTCACAAAAATACCGCCCAAAGCTTCGGAATTATGCTACACTTATAGTGACAAAGAAAGGATGATTCCTGTGAAAAAACAACTCTTCCCAGCAGTTGCACTAAGCTTCATTCTCCTCGGCTGTTCCAACCAGAACACTCCCGCTGAAACAACCACGAGTTCGATGGCAACGACTGCACAAACAACAAGCACGACAACAAGCTCAACTTCAGAAACGACCGTCAATAGTACAGAGGCCTCTTCTGAAGAAACGACAGTAACCGAGGCTACTACGCAAGCGCAGGATGCAGGGGGCTATGCTGACCTTTCCCTTGGGTATGACATCATCGTCAATAAAAAACACGCGCTCCCATCAACGTATGCGCCCGGCGAAGATCCAACGGCTGGCCAACAAGTCCGTGCGTTAATTCATCGCATGCAAGAACTCGGCTATCCAATTAGCGATACTTACAGCGGATATCGTTCCTATGACTATCAAACCGAACTCTATAACGACTATGTATCCCGTGAAGGAAAAGCGGCCGCAGACACGTACTCTGCCCGCCCAGGATATAGCGAACACCAAACAGGGCTCGCCTTCGATATTCTCGACTCCCACGGAAACTTACTCGACGGCCCAGAATATAGCGACGCCATCCACTGGCTTCATACGCATGCCCACGAGTACGGCTTCATCATCCGATTCCAACCCGGCAAGGAAGCCATCACCGGTTACCAAGCCGAAGCATGGCACCTAAGATACGTCGGTGACAAAGCCACTGCCATTTACCAATCCGGCTTAAGCTTGGAAGAATATTACGGGGTTTCTGGTGGGGATTATGAATAGAAAAAGCTGAAACAAAAATAAAAAGCAAGGTGAATTCACCTTGCTTTTTATTTTATTATTGAATATACGTCAAACTCTTACCGATAATAAACGTTGTAGTCACATTATGTAATACCGCTAATAGACTAGGAGAAACAATATCAATCAAACCTAATCCCATTAAGAACGAATTAATACCCACTGTGTGTTTTAAATTGGCATCTAATTGGCGATTCAGTTGTTTGGTTATATTTTCCAAAACCTCTAATCCCGTCAACTGTTCATTTAAGAATAAGATATCGCTGGCTTGACGAGCAATATCTGAAGCGCCTGCCATAACAATACCTACATTTGCAAGAGAGAGTGCAGCAGAATCATTAATTCCGTCTCCAATCATCAAAACATGATGACCTTCCTCTTGAAGCTGCTCAATTACTTGATGCTTTTGTTCTGGCTTCACTTGTGTATAAACTCTGTCAAATGGAATCAGCGAGCAAATTGTTTCTGTACGTTTTTGTGTATCCCCCGTAAGAAGTACAATTTGTTTCCCTTTTTCTTTTAACTCTTTCAATAATGCAATCGCTTCTCCTCTTAACGGAGTATCAATTAGGAAAATGGCAATTAATTTTCCGTCATAACTTAAATAAAGTAAGTTGTATTTTTGGCTATATTCTTCAATCACTGCTTTTTGCTCATTGGAAATAATCGTCTTCTCGTCTTCTAATAATTCCAAACTTCCGATGACGACTCTTTTTCCATCAATCGATGATACGATTCCTTTTGAAGCTACGTGAGTTAATTTTCCATGCATTTCCTCATGTTCAATCCCCTCATCTTCTGCCTTCTTAACAACAGCCGTCGCAATCGGGTGGTAAATATGTTCCTCCAAACAAGCTGCAATTCGTAAAACTTCCGCATCATCATAACCTTCATACGCAATAATTCGTTGAATTTTTGGAACTCCAGTTGTCAATGTCCCCGTTTTATCAAAAACAAAAGTATCAACTTGTGCATATTCATCTAAAGAATTAGATCCTTTAATGACAATCCCCTGATTAGAAGCTGCTTTAATGGCTGTTAAATAAGTAGCTGGTGAAGATAATTTTAACGCACATGAATAATCCACTAATAGGAAAGTGAGTGCTTTAGAGACTGAGCGTGTGAATAAATACGTCAACGCCATCCCGATGAAATTATATTTCACTAACCCATCTGCTTTTTCCATTAATTGCTTTTGCTGTTTCGATTGATGAAATTCACTCGATTTAATCAGCTGAACAATTTGCTGCAAGCGTAAGTTTTGTTGCTTATTCGTCACTTCTACTAGTAGTTCGCCATGCTCTACAACTGTATTAGCGTAGACCATATCCCCAATCTTCTTAGAGACAGGGAAAGACTCACCTGTTAATGAACTTTCATTTAAGTAGCCTCTTCCATTGACAACTCTTCCGTCAAAGTAAATTTCTTGACCTTCCGTAGCAACAAAAACATCTCCTACTTCAACATGATTGCTCATTTTTTTGAAGCGCTCGCCTTCTTTTTCAATCCATATTTCATAAATATTATTTGTTAAGTTCTTTTCGAGCTCTTCAATCGATTTTTTTTGAGACCAATCATCTAAATCATCCCCTAAATTTAATAGGAACATAATCATATCTGCAGTCTTATGATCTCCCATCGCCATAGAAGTTGATATCGCCACAAAATCGAGTAAACTCATAGAAAGTTTTTTCTCACAAATTGATTGGAAAGCAGCCTTTCCAAACTTCACCATTTTCATAAGTATCCATCCCATACGAATAGGTGTTGGAAGAAGGACTTTTGAAAGCATTCTTCTATAGAGATGCGTTGAAATAATATCATATGGTGAAGAAGCTACTAGCCACTGGACTTCTTTTTGTTTTTCAATTACGTTCTCCATTTGAATCAAAGATAAAAACCTTTGAACTTGTTGAACTTTCCCTTGAGTAAAATAAACTCCTACATGTTTTAAATCTTTATAAAAGTGCAGTTTTTCAATACCTGGGACTGTGCAAGCTAGTTCCTCTAAATACATTTGGACTGAATGCGGACATGTAAAAGGGAGCTCTAAACGTACTCTAGAGTTTGATTGATGTTTAATAACAAACTTCATTATTTTTCACTAGTTTCTACTACTAATTCTGCACTTTTTTCTTCAGCATATAAGTCTTTTGCTTCTTCTAAGACATCATCTGCATGTTGTTTTACAGTAGAAACAGTTGCGTCAATACCATCTTTTAATTTATAAGAAGTAGCGACCGCTTTAGCATATACATGCTTTGCGTCTTTGCTCGCTAATAGTTTTAATCCTAACGATCCAAATAAAACTCCTCCCGCAAATACACTTGATTTTTTAGCAAATTTTCCTAAACTAATAAGTTCTTTAATCATTATGATTACCTCCATTTTTTCTAATTAGAATTATTCAATTCTTAGTATAGTATACCGATTTAAACTCCGACTTTCAATAATGAAAAACTTAAGATTCTGTTGGTCTCTTTCGCTTTCAAACTAAAAACTACCTTGTTTTAGTCCTTTTATAAATTTCTTTTCTACCATTTTCGATAAATTCCTGTTTAATATTTTTAATTCCATAAACAATAGTTTCAATAGGATAATATTCTTCAACTATATCTTGATATTCTTTTGCTTTCTCAATATCTATATTTCCATACATTCTTAATATATCTTCTCCAAAATTTGTTCCTATTTCTTCTTCACTATCTTCAAGTAAGTATATAAAATCACAATATTCATCTATAATTCCAGAATCTCCAAAATCAATTATTCCAGTTAATCTATTATTGCCATCTAACAATAGATGATTACAACTAAAATCATTATGGCATAAACACTTTTTACCCTCAAAAACTGTTGTTGCATTTAGTCTTTCCATAAAACTTTCTATATAATCTTTTTCTATATCAGTTAAATCATTATAAATAGTTTCACGCAACAATATATACTCTTCTAATACATTTTGTTTATTATCAATAGTACATTCACTAATATCTGTATAATCTAAACCGTGCATTTGTCTTAAAAAACTGGCAATATCTCGTTTTAACAAATTTTGTTCTTCTTCTGACATAGTAGAATAAATTTCTGGTGTTAAAAAAGTTCCTTTAATTTCTTTATAACCTAGTATAGATAATTCATCACTAATATACGAATATTCAATATTAGGAATTTTTACATTAGTTTCTAAATTTGTATTTAAAAAATTATATATTGCTTTTTCTTTTGCATAACCTTTTTTCTTATTAGTACTAAATTTTGTTTTAAAAATGTATTCATTATTAACTAAATATGCCACACTATCATAACCACTACCGATTATTTCAATACTATCTACTTTGAAATTATCAAAGTAATGCTCAATTAAATATTTCATTGCCTTAACATTTGTGGCATTATCATCATATCTATATTCCATTAAATAACAATCTTCTTTTTTGCCCTCGTGTAATTCATGTTCTGGCAAATCTTCAATAATTCTAAAACCAGATTTTTGGTATGCCCTTATTGCTCTTGGATTATTTTTATGAGGGTCTAAAATAACTGCATTAGCATTTCTTTCTTTTTTCAAAAATTCAAAAATCAATTTAATATATCTTGTACCAATTCCTTTACTCCAATAATTTGGCTCTCCTATAAATTGATCCATACCATAGACTATCTCATCAGTTTTTGGATAATGATAATCAGTATATAACTCATCATACATTTTATATATTTGTCCATATCCAATAGGAACATTGTTATATTCAATAATTACTCTAAAAACTTCATCTTCCCAAGGCTCTGTATAATGTTTTTTTAATGATTCTAATGTATATTTTTTATCTCTACCACCATAAAATTCTAATACTCTTTCATCAGTTAACCATTTTAACATCAAAGGAAAATCATCATCTATTAAAGTTCTTATACATATTTCATTTTCAACTATATTCATTTATTTATCACCTTTTTCATAATCATATACATATACTATTTCATCTTTATAATCATTTTTACCACCTAATTTTTCATATACATGGCAAGCTCTAGGATTACCTTTATCAGTTATTAAAAACATTTCAGAACAACCAATCTCTTTAGAATATTCCTTAATAAAAGATAATAATTTTGAACCATAACCTTTGTCTTGATAGTTAGGTAACATTCCTATTGAGTGTAAATAAAACATTGTTTTTCCATCAGGTCTTAAAAGTGTATAGCAATATGCAAATCCTATAATTTTATTATTTTCTTTAGCTATAAACCCAAATGAACTGGTATCATTAAGAAATCCTTTTAAATTATCAATATCAAAAACCATATTATCATCAATTAAAAACTCAGTCAAGTCCAGACTCCTGTGTAAAATGCTATACAATGTTTTTACCATTTCTACTTATCAAAATTGATGTATTTTCTTGAAGAATAAATCCATTCATCATGTAGGTCCATAAGAACGGCTCCAATTAAGCGATTGGCTGATGTTTGATTGGGGAAGATGCGAATAATCTTTTCTCTTCTGCGTACTTCTTGATTCAGTCGTTCAATTAGATTGGTACTCTTTAGTCGATTGTGGGAATTGTAGCGAATCGTAAAGCCCTATCTACTGTCCGCAATAAAAAGAAAGAACTG
>CALALK010000259.1 GCA_937923125.1 uncultured Carnobacterium sp. | reverse complement strand
TCTACTCCATCTTGTTTGTAGATTCCGATATAATTAAATCCATCTCTTTCGCTCGTTCCTGTTTTCAATCCAACGATTCCAGGAAAAGCCACTAAGTCCCCTTCTAGAGAATGGTTTGTATTCGTAATTGTTTTTGAATAAGGAGTCCCACTCATTACAGTGAGCTCTTTATTTTTAGTGATTTCTGTGATTTCCGGATGTGTCTTCAGCATCGCAACTACCATCTTTGCTAAATCTTTAGCAGTTGATTGGTTCGTCTCATTGGATGGATAGCGTTGCACCGTATAGAGTCCCTCAAAATCTTGCGTAACCGCACCTGAAGCTCCGACGAATTTTGTATTTGTCATCCCTAGTTCTTGTGCTTTTTGATTGATTAAATCTACATAATCATCCGCATTTGGATTAATTAAGTTCGCTAACATTAACACTGCAGCATTTGATGAAGGAAGTAGCGCCATCTTAACTAGTTCACTTACTGGATACTCCACTCCTTCTACAATGGGCGAATTGCTAAGGTTTGTTAAATTCGATATCGCTTGGTCGTTCTTTGTCGCAACGACTTTATCCTGCAGAGTAAATTTTCCACTCTTAATCGCGTCATACACCAAAAAGATCGTCATCAGCTTACTCAAACTTGCAGGATCCACCACTCTATCTGGATTCTCCTGAAAGAGAATTTCTCCATTCGAGAAGTTCACGACAATATCTCCTTTGGGCGTATCTGCCTCAGATACTGAGTTCCCCTCATTTTGTGTAATCGTAATGCTTGATTCTTGTGCCAATACCGTTGTAATCGGCGCGAACATCCCTGTGAGCACCATACAACTCATTGCAATTTTGAATAATTTTCTCACCATTTTTCCTCCTAGTGTCTTACACTTATCATATGAAATCCTTTCCAAAAGTTCAATGCTTTCTTTATTAAAAAATCTTTACATTTCTTCGAATAATGACTACTCTTAGTACTAGAGGTGACAACATGAGACATTTAACAAAAAGTGCTGTATTTCTTTTCTTTACCAAAGGGAAAAAGGTACTTCTTCAAAAACGAATGAACACTGGATTTATGGACGGCTATTACGACGCCACTGTGAGCGGTCATATTGAAGCCAATGAATCCATTACACAAGCAGCATTGCGTGAAACGCGCGAAGAAATCGGCCTAGAAATTCCATCAAGTGTCCTTAACTTCTACACGACTCTTCATATGCATTTTGATGAATATGACTATTTCTATTTTTACTTCCAAGTTGATATCGAAA
>CALALK010000258.1 GCA_937923125.1 uncultured Carnobacterium sp. | reverse complement strand
TACGTTATGGGAAGATCGTCCGTTTGAGGAAGAATCTAGTCAAATGGGGTTGGATCAATTTACGAATGCTCAGGAAGTTGTTAGTGAACATGGGACTAAGTTATCAGGAGGGCAACGACAACGATTAGCGCTTGCTAGAACGTTACTTGAATCAGATAAGGTATTATTACTCGATGAAAGTACCGCGAATTTAGATTTGGAAAGTGCTCGGAATATAGAGGCTCAACTCCTTCAAAATCCTAACCTAACTCTTGTGATTGTGACACATCATTTTTTTGAAGAACATCGCGATTTATTTGATGAAGTGATTTACTTAGGGAAGGGGAAATCATTATGAAGCAGAAGTTACTACAACATCCATCCAAAGTAATGATTCTTCTCGTATTAGTAATCATCAAGAGTCTTTTAACCGTAGCGAATATTGCGATTATTGCATATGCCATTGACGGGTTAGTCGCTTTAAATGCTTGGCAATTTGTAGGAGCGTTGGCAATCCGGTTTGCTATGAATGGAATATTATCGTATTCAAATTTCTTATTTTCTGTTCAACAAGAAAAGTTCATTCAATTAGTCAATACGGAATTAAGGGAAGAAATTGCAGAAAAACTTCGTAAGGCGAATTATATGGAAATCACCAAACGTGAATTTCCGGAGTATGTATCTTGGATGACAAATGATATGGAGAGAATCTCGTCATTGGGACTTCCAATGTTCTTCACGATAACAGAAAGTGTGCTAACGGTGCTGTTATCAATAGGGGTTATCCTTACTTATCACTGGTCTATTCTATTGTTCTTAGTGGTATTAATTAGCGGACTTCTTGTGATTCCAAAATTATTCGAACCACATACGAAGAAAGTGCTGGAAAGTTATTCTGCAACGCAAGAAAAATTTTCTTCAAATGTACAGAATTTACTAGAGGGATATTCTGTATTCTATGCATTAAATAAAATGGATACCTTTAAAAATCGCGTCCAATTTGAATCGGGTGCCGTTAAAGATTCGGTAGTTCGTTTAATTCGCGCATTCATGCTATCTGGAATTGCTTCAGGAGCAGTGAATAGTTTAGGTCAATCATTGAGTGCCATTTTAGTCGGATATCTTGTGGTTAATGGAATTGTATCGATTGGGGTTATGGGAAGTATTGGTTCATTTACAGGAATGCTTTTTGGTAAAGTCAGCCTAATCGCACAAAATTTAGTACAGTATAAGTCTGTTCAAGTATATTTTGAGAAATATGAATCCATCCTTCCTGATGAATTGCTACAAGAAGAACTGGAACTGAAGAACTCTTTAGAATTGAGATCTGTAGAAGTAGCGGTCAACGGAAAGAAAATTGTTAAACCTACCTCCTTTACGATTGAGAAAGGAAAGAAATATGCTCTAGTAGGGGATAGTGGAAGTGGAAAATCGACATTATTACATTTTCTAGCAGGAGAAAACAATGACTATTCTGGGGAAGTATTATTAGATGGGAAAGAACTAGCGCAGGAACAAGTGGTTCAATTGCGTAGTATTGTTCACTACAATCCGCAAAAGAATCATTTGTTTAACGCAACCGTTAGAGAGAATATTACTTTGTGGGATAACGCCAAAAAAATCTCACTGCCAGAAGAGCTAGGCATTCAGCAATTTTGTCAATTGGATGATGCAGTTTCCGAGCATAGTAGTCAATTATCTGGTGGCCAAAGACAGAGAATTTCTATAGCGCGAGCATTAACGCAATCAGATAAAATCCTTCTTTTTGATGAAAGTACGGCGAGCTTAGATATGGAGAGTGCTGCTCGTATTGAGAAAATGATTTTGTCAAATCCAGAATTAACCGTTATAATGGTGACACATCATTTTATCGAAGAGAATAGAAATCTTTTTGATCATGTGATTCAATTGGAGAACTAGCTGTAAAGGAGTATCTAAATGAAAACCATGAAAGAACGTATGCTCACAGGAGACTTATATATTCCGTCTCACACAGAAGGGCTAAGAGACTTATCAATTAAAGGGAAAAAACTAGCGCAACAATACAATCGTTTGGACTTCGATGATTTCGAAGGAAGACGCGCGTTATTAAAACAGTTGTTTGGAAAAACAGGCGAGAAGATTTACATGGAGCAACCCGTCTATGTGGACTACGGAGTTCATACAACGATTGGCGAAGGCTTCTATGCGAATTTTGACTGTACATTATTAGACGTAGCGCCGATTACGATTGGGGACAACTGCATGTTTGGTCCGCACGTATCGCTTGTGACGCCTGGACACCCAACCGATGCCGAAACGCGCAATGCGGGTCCAGAATTTGGAATACCGATTACGATTGGCAATAGCGTATGGC
>CALALK010000257.1 GCA_937923125.1 uncultured Carnobacterium sp. | reverse complement strand
TAGCTATTCTTCATTTCGATATAAGCCATGTCTATCCCTCATTTCTCTCAACACGTTAAATGAACACCGTGTTGATTCTCTTTCGTATTTACTCTATACTAGCAGTAGTGAAAAAACAATACACAATACTCAACAATGTGTTGATTTAAGAAAAGAGTTTAAAACATGACGACACAAAAACGGAAAACCACAACGAAAAGCGATTTAAAAGAAGCGCTCACCCGATTACTGAAAGAAAAAGACTTCGAAGCCATTAGCGTCAGCGACATCACTAAAGAAGCCGGCGTGAACCGCGGAACCTTCTATCTCCATTACGTCGATAAATTCGATATGATGGACAAGCTCATCGACGAGATTTTACAAAACATCTTGACCCTATTAAAAGAAGGCCAGCCAAAAAATAAGCAAGAGGCCTTTCCAGGAATCGTGAAAATCTTCGAGTATTTAAAAGAAGACTTCGACTTTATTCACGCGATGACCTTGAACCGATTCAACTACACATCGAAACTCGTTCATGATTTCCTATTAGAGTTAACACGCCAAATTGGACCGATTAAGAAAAATATCGCGATGGTCTACCCGCTGCCAGAAGATTACGCGCAAGAAGTATTCATCTATAGCAACAGCGCGATTTTCTTCCACTGGATTCAAAAAGGTGGCGTAGAAAGTCCAGAAGAAATCGCAAAAATCTTTTTCAGAATGACCGTATAAAGGAGAAAAAACATGCAAAAGACGATTATGAAAGACCCGCTCTTCCTGAGCCAAAAATCAACGGCTGCCGACCCGAAAGCAGATGCGCAAGTAGTCCGCGACCTGCAAGATACGCTTCGCGCCAACCGTGACCGCTGTGTAGGAATGGCGGCGAATATGATTGGCGTGAAGAAGAACATTATTATCGTAGCGATTGGACCGATGGATTTGGTGATGCTGAATCCGCGTATTACGAAGAAGGAAGGGCCATACGAAACGGAAGAAGGATGTCTGAGCCATACTGGCACGAAGAAGACGACGCGCTATCAAACGATTGAAGTAGCCTACACCGACCCGAGCGGCAAGAAGCATACGGGAACGTTCACCGACTTCACGGCGCAAGTCATCCAACATGAGATCGACCATTTAGATGGGGTGCTTATTTAAAATACGCAACTTCAGTTGCGTTTCCTTCGAATCCAGACGGATTTCTTCATAGAAGCGATAATGGGGCACCGGTTCGAGCCTATAGTCTCTCACCTTTGAAGCCTCAAAGAGAGCATACGGAATCAATTCCTACGCTCTCTTATTCGCATTCAATGCGATTCCCCATTATTGCTTCTATAGAATCCGTCTAATTCTGCGGAAACGCGTAACTTCCGTAATCGTATTTTTATGGTGCTTCTAAATGGACGAGGATGAAGACTTGTGCTGGGAAGCCGGGACGTACTCCTTGCGACAGCGGTGTAGTCATCTTCTTCGTTTCGTACAAAAGAAAAAGAAAAAAAGAAAGAGAAAAGGGTTGACTCTGACGTAACGTAATAGGTTACACTATCTAGTGTTAGGAGTTGAGGTTATGTATTTAATCAAGCAAGTAAGTGAAATCAGTGGTGTATCGGTGCGCACTTTACATCACTATGACGAAATTGGATTGCTTTCCCCGAAGAAACAGGAAAATGGATATCGCTACTATAGCGACGAGGAGCTTTCCCAATTGCAGACGATTCTCTACTATAAATATTTGGGATTTTCGCTGAAAGAGATAAAATCCCTGATGAAGCAAAACGAGGATGATCTGTTGCCCCACTTAAAACATCAATTGAATTTAATGCAGAAAGAAAAAGACCGTCTTCTAACATTAATCGACACATTAGAAAAGACGATTGCGTCTACGGAAAGGAAAATGACGATGACAACCGAAGAAAAATTCAAAGGGTTCACCTTCAAGGATAACGAGAAATATAAACAGGCCGCGACTGAAAAATACGGCGAAACAGTGATGAACGAGGCCGAAGAAAGACAAAAAGGCAAGGAAGAAATCATTGCGGACGGCTTCAACAACATCTTCTTCGCATTCGCGGATAATATCGAAAAAGGCCTACCATCAACAGACGCTGTGAACGTGGACTTAGCAAAACAACTTCACCAACACATGTGCGCTTACGCATTCGACTGCTCGATCGATGTCTTCTCAAGCATCGGATTCGGCTACGCGAAAAACGAAGAGTTCAGAACGAACTTAGATAAATACGGCAAAGGCGTTGGACAATACGCTTGCGACGCGATTCAAGCCTATGTCGCACAGGAGAGAAAATAAGACAAAAGAGGAGTAAGACTGCTGTCCTACTCCTCTATTTTTATCTCACAAATACTAGCTTTTCTGATGTTGATAGTTCCGCGTCAAAGGCAAATCCATCTTCTTTAAAAGCTTCCAACTGCTTCACGTCTGTTGCTTGTTCGCGCATGGCAAACCCCACTAGCAACCCACGCCCTTTTTTAGACGTCGTAGAGTGTTGTTTTAACGTTCCGTCTTTACGCTCGTAAAATTCCACGTCCACCCAGTTGTAACGCGAGCGGTCTAATAATGTGCTGAACTCATCACTGGCACAGTTCACCACCGTTTCACCTTCTTCGAACAACTCGGCCCACTCCGCTTTCCAGTATGCCTTCAAGCTCTTCCCATCTACACGCAATGGTCGTAACATATCTAAGCGGTACGGC
>CALALK010000256.1 GCA_937923125.1 uncultured Carnobacterium sp. | reverse complement strand
TTTTAATTTGTTCTTGTTCTCTTTCGGTAAAATCTTTAATATCCATCCCTAATCCTCTTTTCAGACTTTAATCTCTACTCTAGTTAGTATAATCAAATCGGATTACTTGTGCATCTACATCAACTTGGGCATGTACTCCAAAAGGAACAATACAGCGTGGTGTCGCATGTCCAACATTAATATTGTAAACAATAGAGACCTCTTTGTCCGTTAACTCCTCTAATAGTACTGCTTTGTATTCTTCATAATGAATTTCATTTTGAGGTTTACCAACCAAGACACCAGAAACTACATCAAAGATTCCATACTGTTTTAAAGCTTGGATCATCTTTCGATACAACTCAACACTTGGTCGTTCCTCGCTTGTTTCCAGCAACAGTATTTTCCCGTTCCAGTCTTCAAGTGTTGGAAACAACTTATATTTCTGAGTAAGCTGTACAGAATCGGCATATAATGAAGAATCGAAACAATCATACATTGATTCTAAGCATCCTCCTAGAATCGGCCCGCTAAACTGGGCATTCCCTTTTAATAATTCAAACCCTTGATTTGGAAAACTTGGAGTCGAAACGCCTAATCCTTTTTCACTAAAATCTTCTCTCTCCTGATACCAAATCTCACTTGGGCGAATTTCTTTAATTCTTCCTGTTGTCAGTAATTCCTCAAAATACGATTTGGTATATGGGAGCATTTCCGTTGAAAGTTCACATACATCCGGTAAGAAAGCCTGCCCATAAAAGCTTTGAATGCCAACTTTATGTAACATTAAATGATTCATTGTTGTATCTGAAAAACCTAAAAAAATCTTCTGTTTAGCAACCTTTTTAAGCGCGTCCTGTTCAAATAAGTAAGGGAGTAGGCGATAAGTATCATCCCCGCCAATCGCAGTTAAAATCATATCAATCGAGTCATCTTGAAATGCATCTAGCAAGTCTTGCGCTCTACATTCTGGATGCTGTTTAATATATTCAAGCCCTTTTAAAGAATGGGGTAAAAATTCAACTGCTACACCATACTCTGCTAATCGTTTCTTTCCAAGATTGAGTTCATGTTGAATGAAGTTCTCTCCCATTATTCCGCTGGATAAGCTAACGATTCCTATCTTCTTTACTTTCATCGAACTCTCCTCTGTTTCCTATTTTCTGTAGTTTTCTGCTTCATGCCCCTAAATATTTAATATAGATTTGACATGGATTCCATTCATCCCACAAAGTCGGGAAGCATTCTAACTCCTTATACCCCATCGCCTTATAAAAAAGATTCGTGCGATCATACTGTTCGTAATGTCCCATTTTCACAGTCTTCACTTGGGAATAAGTGTACCCTAAACTCCTGGCTAGTTGCTCATACGCCTCATTTAATTTTTGGCCGATTCCTTTGCAGTGAAATTCCTTTTTGACTCCCATCACAAAAATATCTGCACAATCCTCACTCGTAGCATTCAACACAACATATCCTGCGAGTTTATCCTCTACAAAACAAGCGAGAAACGGTTTGTCCATCGCATCATCGACATATTCCTGCGTGCTTTCTGGCATTCCAAACCATTCTGGAAGATCATATAAAACTTCTTTTGAAATCGATTCTTTTTCCTCTTTATCTATAATTTCTCTAATAATCATGTTCATCTTTAATGTCCTACTTTCTTTAAAAAGTCTCGCGCTAATGCGATTTGTCGTTCTCTTTCCCATTGATATAACTATTTTGTTCCCACTCATTCCAAGAATACTCTTCTGGCTTTATCGTCTTTGCCTCTATTTCCTTTAACTGTATTGTCATTATACCAAATAACTTGAGAAGGTTATATTCCCATTCTCTCCCTTTCTCCAACATGTCAAAAACACCTATAGCACTTTGAAACTGCTATGGGTGTTATCATTACTTTATGGATTCAAAGGAATGCCTGCTAATCATCCAAAATAGTGACGTTCTCCTCCATGCATCATTTCTTTTTCTTTGGTTTCGGAGTAGGCAGTTCATCATAGATAGCCTTAAACAAATCCATTAAGAACTCCTTATCTTCTATATTTTCCACCAGAAGCATTTCTTTTGCTCCTTCATATGGACGTTCCAATGAAGCGTTGGGCATACTTTCTCTGGCAGAAGTCACATTTTTGATTAGGAATCGATCATCATAAATTCCACCGGCAATCTTTTCCCGGTAATACAAAATATATTCCCCCATCATCGCTCGATAGCGGATATCCTCTAATCCTGATAATTGTTCTAAAATAAAGGCTAGATATTCCTTGCTAGAAGCCATCTTTTCACCTTCCTCGTTACTTCCATATTCTATGATTAAGACGAATAACTAATTTTTACTTCATCTCTACCCATTTATTGTTATCCATAATGAAGGGCTTCGCTAACCCTTCGCCGGTATAGTCTTGATATTTCGTTTCAAGATACTTGTAGACATCTTCTTTCGTCTTGAATTTAATCGCTTGGTATGGCTCCTCGAAGGTGAGTTTTTCGACAAATAGGAACCCATCCCCCGTTGGCACTAAGACTCCCACGTGGCCGATAAAGAGCGATTCCCCGTCCAAATTATCGTGAATCACGACGGAGAGCATACGCGCATTTTCGTCAAAAGTAAATTGCGATAGGAACTGTTCCATCTTCTTCGCATGCGTCTTCACGTCTGTCGTCGCTTCCGTTTCCACACGCGAGAACAAACGATTCAAGTCTTCTT
>CALALK010000255.1 GCA_937923125.1 uncultured Carnobacterium sp. | reverse complement strand
ATTCTCGCCCTCCGCCTGGGTTAGAGGGAAATACTCTGGAATAAATTCTCGTCTTTGTTCTTCTTTAACCGCGGCATTCCAATCGACGAAGAAACGAGATTGCAATGAATAAACGGCATCCCCAACAATACGCAAATGCGTGTCACGCCAAGCGCCAAGTGGGCCTTTGCCTAAATATTCGTCACCGACATTAAAGCCGCCAATATAGCCGATTTTACCGTCAATCACAACAAGCTTACGGTGATTACGATAGTTAATACGCCAGTTGATAAATCCAAGTGTGTACCCGAAGAAGGCAACAGACTGACCACCTGCTTCATGCAATTTATTCCAGAAAGAATTGCGTGTCATACGTGACCCTAGGGCATCATAAATGACAAGCACTTCGACCCCTTGTTGGGCTTTATCAATCAAGAGTTGCATGATTTCTTCACCAATTTCATCTTGATTGAAAATGTAATACAGCAAGTGAATATGATGTTTAGCGTTATTAATATCTTCTTTTAGACGGTTAAACTTCTCTTCTCCGTCCACAAACATCTCTACATCATTATTCTCGGTAATAATCGCATCATCGGCTTCAAGGAAAAAGGATGCCAAGTCTTCTTGGTACGGGTTCTTAAAGCGGAATTTCGCTGGTCCGATTTTTTCCTTCGTATAGGCTAAGTCTCGTTGTTGCTGCTCGACTAATTCTTGCAAGCCGATTGTTTCTTGGGCGCGTAAATTAAAGATGCGTTTTTTACGAATTCGACGGCCAAAGAAGAAGTAAATGATAAATCCGAAAACTGGAAGCATTACAAGGACAATGAGCCATCCCCATGTGGCAGCAATTTCACGTGGCTCACGAAACACCGTGATAATCGCAGCAAACGTATTGACTAAAATAATGATATAAAGAATCGAACTAATAAATGTCATTGGCTCTCCTCTCAAAATTGAAAGAAAAAAGACCGCGACGAATCAGGGTCTTTCTCTTTTTTACTATTAATCGTTTAATAAATGTGATTGTTCGCGACGTGATAAGAAACGTGTTCCTTTTGGAATATAAAGCGAACGTTTCACGTAAATTGGTGTTACTAAAAGTACAAGTGTCACCACTAATGTCACGGCAAAGCTCAACCCAAAGCCTAGGAACCCTTGTCCTAATGCAACTTTTTCAGTAGCAAATAGGGATGGTGCTCCAATCGCTGTACCAATCGCATGGAAACCATAGCTTACAAATGTTGCAATCAAGCTTGCTGTCACAACGTTTAATGTTGTTGATGATGTACGCGCGTTGAAGGCTGTACGAACCGTGTTACGAGCAAAGAAGCCTGCAACACCGACGAATCCATATGCCATTACAGAATCATGGAAAGGAACCATAAAGTATCCTGCTCCACTTGGATGAATGAACATGTGGATAACACCAAATAAGGTGCTTGCAATACATCCCCATACTAAACCACGACGTAATGCCACAAAGATTAATGGGATAATCGCTAAGTCCACAACAAACGGTAATGCTTCTTGTGGAATGAAAGATAAGACTACTGAAACCACAACGGCTCCAAGTACTTCAAGTAAGATTTTAACTGCTTTTGAATTCATTCTAATCTCCTTAAATTCAATTATTTCTTATAGTTCGAAGCTTCCATAATCATCGGTAGGATGACTGGGCGACGTTTTGTTTTATCGAATAAGTAACGACTTAATGCGTCTCTGACTTCTTGTTTGAGGCGTGGCCATTCGAAATCATCACTGGCTAAGTTTTCTTCGACAACATCTGTCACAATCTTTTGCGCTTCTGTTAAGAGTTCTTCACTCGTCTTCATATACACGAATCCACGTGAAATGATTTGTGGACCGCTAAGTATTTTTCCTAGACGTCTTGAAATCGTCACAACGGCTACGAATACGCCGTCTTCTGATAGAATCTTACGGTCTTTTAGAACGATATTTCCGATATCTCCCACACCAATTCCATCTACTAGGACATTTCCTGCTGGAACTTGTCCAGTAACGCTCATACGGCCATTTTCGATTTCCACAACATCCCCTTTACCAGGAATGAAGATGTTTTTATATGGAATGCCTAATTCATTGGCGAGTTCCGCATGTGCTAAGAGGCTACGATACTCCCCTTGAACTGGAATGAAGAATGTTGGTTGAAGTAAGTTCATCATCAGTTTCAAGTCGTTTGGAGTTGCGTGCCCACTTGATTTCTTGCTGTTGGCCATTTCGAACACTTCAGCATCCGCACGGTAGATTAAGTCTTTTGTGCGAGCAATTTGTGTTTCCATTGCCACAGATGGAGTTGTTGCGATATACACTAAGTCGCCTTCGTGTAAGTTCACTTGACGGTGACGTCCAAGCGCCATCTTTTGCAAGGCTTTAATTGGCTCTCCGGCATTTCCAGTTTCAAGGATGACTAATTCATCATCGGCTAATTTCTTCATTTGATTAAAGTTCACGATTAGCTCTTTATCTGGAACTGTTAATTTATTCAAGCTTAATGCGATATTCACGATTTCTTCTAGTTCAGATCCTGTTAGGAAAATCTTACGTCCTGACTCATAGGCTGCATTAATGACTTGTTGAATACGTAAAATATTACTTGCAACGCAGGCAACGATAATACGGCCTTCTGCATTTAAGAATGTATCCAACATCGTTTCAGCAACTTTACGGTCGCTGACGTTTTCTACAGTGCTTTCTGCATCGCTTGAATCACTTAGAAGCGCTAATACATAGTCTTCACCGACGTCTGCGATACGTCCAAAGTTTGTTTGATATTCCACTGCAGCACTTTGGTCGAACTTGAAGTCCCCAGTGTACACAATATTTCCTTCGCTCGTTTTAATCACAATCGCTAATGAATCTGGAATCGTATGCGTTGTTTTGAAGAATTTAAC
>CALALK010000254.1 GCA_937923125.1 uncultured Carnobacterium sp. | reverse complement strand
GCGACATCCATTATCACGACTTGGACTATCATCCATATATGCCGCTCACGAACTGTTGCTTGATTGACTTCGAGCACATGCTAGGGCTTGGCTTTAAAATCGGAAATGCAGAAGTAGAATCTCCTAAATCCATCCAAACAGCTACCGCACAAATGGCACAAATTATCGCGAATGTGGCGAGCAGTCAGTATGGTGGTTGTTCTGCTAACCGTGTGGATGAGTTACTGGCACCTTATGCAGCTAAGAATTATGAAAAGCATTTAGCCGATGCAAAAGTCTGGATTGAAGGAGCGGACCGTCAAGAAGCGTACGCGATGAAGAAGACGGAAAAAGATATTTATGATGCGATGCAATCCTTAGAATATGAAATCAACACGCTCTATACATCCCAAGGACAAACACCGTTTACCACACTTGGATTTGGACTCGGAACGAATCACTTCGAACGTTGTATTCAAAAGGCTATCTTACAAGTGCGAATGGAGGGAATTGGCAAAGAAAAACGGACGGCCATTTTCCCGAAACTCGTCTTCACATTGAAACGTGGCGTGAATTTGGAAGCCAATGATCCAAACTATGACGTGAAGCAATTGGCGTTGGAATGTGCGACAAAACGCATGTATCCAGACGTATTAAGCTATGATCAAATCGTTCGTCTAACAGGAAGTTTCAAAGTGCCGATGGGATGTCGTTCATTCTTACAAGGGTGGAAGGACAAAAACGGCCAAGAAGTGAACGATGGACGAATGAACTTAGGAGTTGTAACCCTCAATATTCCTCGTATTGCACTTGAAGCAGACGGATCTCTTCAAAAGTTTTGGGAGATTTTTGAGGAAAAACTCGCGATTTGTAAAGATGCACTTGTCTACCGTGTGGAACGTTGCAAGGAAGCCACTCGCGACAATGCGCCTGTCTTATATCATTATGGTGCGTTTGGCCAACGTTTGAAGGATGGCGAAGAAGTCGACGTCTTATTTAGAAATAAACGTGCGACGGTTTCTCTTGGCTATATCGGCCTCTATGAAGCAGCAACGGCCTTCTTTGGGCCTGCTTGGGAAACGAATCCTGAAGCCAAAGCCTTTACTTTAGAAATCGTGAAGGCGTTGAAGGCTCATACGGATGCATGGGGGGAAGAGTATGGCTATCATTTCAGTGTCTATGCGACTCCAAGTGAAAGTTTGACCGACCGTTTCTGTAAGCTCGATATCGAAAAATTCGGTCTCATTCCAGATATTACCGAGAAGGAATACTACACGAATAGTTTCCATTATGATGTGCGTAAAAATCCAACACCATTTGAAAAGATTGAGTTCGAGAAAGATTACCCAGTGTATTCTTCAGGTGGTTTCATCCATTACTGCGAATATCCAGTGCTTCGTCAAAATCCAAAGGCGCTGGAAGCCGTGTGGGATTTTGCCTATGACAAAGTCGGGTATCTTGGAACGAACACGCCAATTGATCACTGCTACAAGTGTGGATTTGATGGAGAATTTACTCCAACAAGTAAAGGGTTCGAATGTCCACAATGTAAGAATCATAATCCGCAAACCTGTGATGTGGTGAAACGAACTTGTGGCTACCTTGGAAATCCGCAAGCCCGTCCGATGGTGCATGGTCGTCACGTGGAAATTTCTTCGCGTGTGAAACATATGCCAAAACTCAAGGAACGCTATGCGCTTGGGGTGACGGAGGATGAATAATCCAAGGCCAAAAGAATGGACGACCAAGCAGTATTCCAAAGGGAAGATTGCGAGCTATAAACCGTATAATTTTGTCGATGGAGAAGGGGTACGCTGCTCGCTGTATGTGAGTGGCTGCCTCTTTGCCTGTGAAGGGTGTTATAACGTCATTGCACAAAATTTCAATTACGGCGTTCCATATACAAGCGAACTTGAAAGACAAATCATTGAAGATGTGGGCGCTTCGTATTGCCAAGGCTTAACGCTTCTTGGAGGTGAGCCGTTTTTAAATACGGGCGTGTGCCTTTCTTTAGTAAAAGCTCTTCGTCAAGCATACGGGCACGAAAAAGACGTGTGGTCGTGGACTGGATATACATGGGAAGAATTAATGCAAGAAACAGAGGATAAGCTGGAATTACTCCGCTTGATTGATATTTTAGTCGATGGACGATTTGAACTTTCTAAGAAGGATTTGACCTTGCAGTTTCGCGGTAGTAGCAATCAGCGCATTATCGATGTGCAGGCGTCTCTTGAAGCTAGCGAAGTCGTTTTATGGAAAGGTCTCTGGGAATCATAAGAAACGATAAAATTTCTGACAAATGGTCATTATTTTGATAAAATGAAGAAATGAAATACGTTAAAGGAGACGACAATGGCGATTACAGGACTTGGAATGGATGCAGTGGAACTTTCACGCATTGAAAAAATCGTGGCAGAACCGAAGACTTTTTTACAAAAAGTGCTGACTCCAGCAGAACTAGAGAAATATAATAGTCTTCCAACGAAACGAAAAGTGGAGTTTCTCGCAGGACGTTTTGCGGCCAAGGAAGCCTACGCAAAAGCATTGGGAACGGGAATTGGACAACACGTGTCTTTCCAAGATATCGAAGTCTTAAATGATGTGTCTGGAAAACCAGTCCTTGTGTGCAAACGGTACGCCCACAAAACATGGGTCACCATTACGCATACGAATCATGATGCATATGCCGTCGTCGTATTAGAATCCAACGAATAAAAAGGAATGAACCAATAATGTTAGAAGCCATCCATCGAAATACACGAGTTGTAGTGGATTTATCGATTGTAAAACAAAATATTAAAAAGCAACTAGCGAAGTTGAGCCCTTCTCAAGAATTGTATGCTGTTGTCAAAGCCAATGCATACGGACATGGCATGATACCAGTAGCCAAAGCAGCGGTTGAAGCTGGCGCTACAGGATTCTGTGTGGCAAATGTGGACGAGGGACTAGGACTACGCCAAGCTGGTTTTACACAACCCATTTTAATTTTAGGCCTCAGCCGCGTTGAAGATGCCGCACTTCTAGCAGAAAATAAGATTACTGCGAGTGTCGACTCAGTAGAGTGGCTAACAGAAGCCGCTCAGTATTTAAACGATATACCGTTAAAAGTGCATATTGCCGTGGACTCTGGAATGGGACGTATCGGTGTGGTGAACGAGGAAGAATTAGCAACAGTCGAAGCCGTGCTACAAGAT
>CALALK010000253.1 GCA_937923125.1 uncultured Carnobacterium sp. | reverse complement strand
CGGTTGATGTGCTATATGAAATTAGCAGTAAAACTCGCTATTATCAATCGTTTGAACTGGCAGAGATTTCGCAAAACCGTACTGTTGAAAAATTATTCTTAGATACGCATGCGATTAACTTAGCGCCATATAGTTTAGTGACAACGGTCGGCGAATTACCATCGATTGTACAAAGCATCGGCCTTCCAGCATATTTAGAAAGCAATCTTGTAAAGAATCGCGTGGAAGAAAAGTTAGAGCTTTACGATGAAGACTTCGAGGAGCGCGTTCTTGAAAAGCTTGAGGAAGGCCCATGTATGTTAACCGCCTTCGTTCCAGCGCAACGTCATTTTACCGTGACAGTAGTGCGTGACTACGAAGACCGCGTGACGGTACTTCCGATTTCAGAAGATGTATATATCACTGGGAAATTAAAATACAGTATCGTTTCTCGTCGCCTAAATCCAGAATGGGTGCAAGAGTTGAAGCGCATTGCCTTCAAGATTATGGATAACTTATCTGGAACAACCATTCTTTCGATTCAAGTGAAGATGGGAAATAATGGTATTTTCTATGTGGATGGAATCAACCAATTACCACTCGTGCAACAACAATTCAGCAGCGCCTTCTTAGGCCATAGCATGTCTGAAATTCTTGTACGTGTAGCAACGGGATTACCAATTGAATACAAAGACATCAAAGAAGAAATGATCATCGTGCCAATCTATGAATCGATGATGGAAAAAGCAAGTTTATTAACGTTATTGAAACCACAATGGGACTTCGAATTCTTCCAATTAACACCAAAACGTCCATCAGATGTGCTCGGTGTCATCAGACTTCGCGGCGCTTCTAGTGTGGAATTACTCAAAGAAATTGAAGTAACAGATTTATTTTTCAACGTTCAATAACCTTTATGAAAGGACAGAGTTGTGAAAAATTCGAGTGAATTAATTAAGGGAATGAACCCTCGCCAAAAAGAAGCGGTCATGCATACGCAAGGACCACTGTTAGTCATGGCGGGTGCAGGTAGTGGGAAGACACGTGTGTTAACCCACCGCATGGCCTATATTTTGGCAGAAGAAGCGGTACAACCGTGGAATATTTTAGCGATTACGTTTACGAATAAAGCCGCCAATGAGATGAAAGAGCGTGTGGCTGCACTTGTCGGAGAACAAGCAAAGGACATGTGGGTCTCAACCTTCCACTCGATGTGCGTGCGTATCCTTCGTCGCGACTGTGAGCGTATCGGTTTAGCTAAGTCGTTTACGATTATCGATTCAGGAGACCAGCTCTCTGCGATGAAACGAATTATGCAAAAGCTGAATATCGATACGGATCGCTACGAGCCGCGTGGAGCTTTAGCAACTATCAGTAATGCGAAAAATAATTTCGAAGATGCAGAAACATTTGCGAAGAACCATTTGGACTACGTGAGCCAAATTTATGCGAAATGTTATAAAGAATATCAAGCAGAAATGCGCAAAAATATGACGGTAGACTTCGATGACCTCATCATGTTGACCGTTAAATTATTCCAAGAACATCAAGATGTGTTGGATTACTACCAACAAAAATTCCACTATATCCACGTGGATGAGTATCAAGATACAAACCACGCGCAATACTTATTGGTGAAACTTCTTGCAGATAAATTCAAAAACATCTGCGTGGTAGGGGATGCCGACCAAAGTATTTACGGATGGCGTGGAGCCGATATGGAGAACATCTTGTCATTTGAACAAGATTATCCAGATGCAAAAGTGGTCCTTCTCGAACAAAATTACCGTTCAACAAAGACTATCTTAAAAGCAGCTAACCAAGTCATCGAAAATAATGTGAATCGTAAGCCAAAAGAATTGTGGACAGACAATGAAACCGGCGAGAAAATCACGTATTACTGCGGACATACGGGATATGATGAATCTCGTTATGTGATCAGTACCATTCAAAAAATGGTGAACTTTGACGGGTATGACTACAGCGATTTTGCAGTGCTTTACAGAAGTAATGCGCAGTCACGTGCCCTCGAAGCAGATTTATTAAAGGCAAATATGCCATTCAAGATGGTCGGAGGCCAACGCTTCTATGAACGATTGGAAATCAAAGACCTTCTTGCGTACTTACGACTCTTAGTAAACCCAACGGATGACTTTAGTTTCAGACGTGTGGTGAATGCGCCAAAACGCGGAATCGGAGATAAGAGTATTGATAAACTAGCGCTCTTTGCCGAAATGCATAGCTTCTCCCTTTTAGAAGCAGCTGGAAGCCCATTAAACGGTATTTCTGGTAAAGCAGGGAAAGGATTAGCCGATTTTGCACAACTGATTGCTGATTTAACGAAGATGCAAGAGTTTGTCACATTAACGGACCTAATCGAAGAAGTGATGAATAAATCAGGGTATATTACAGCCCTTGAACAAGCGCGTACCATGGAAGCCGATGCGCGTATCGATAACATGCGCGAGTTTCTATCGGTAGCCAAAGAGTTCGAGGACCAAAGACTCGATAGAGAAGCTGAAGAATCACCGCTCGTCCAATTCTTAACAGACTTGTCACTGGTGACGGATATGGAAAGCGAAGAAGAGACTAGCGCTTCTCAAATTACATTGATGACCTTGCACGCGGCAAAAGGACTTGAGTTTCCTGTTGTTTTCCTTGTCGGAATGGAAGATGGGATTTTCCCATCAGGACGCTCGTTGCAAGAAGATGGCGAAGAAGAGGAACGTCGCTTGGCATATGTAGGGATTACTCGTGCCGAGAAGAAACTCTTTATGACTCGTGCATATTCACGACTTCTTTATGGGAAGACACAAAACTATCGTGAGTCACGATTCATGCAAGAAATTGATGACAGTTTATTAGAAAAAGAAGGCGTAACGGTGAGTGATTCGTATTACTCAAGTAGCTTCTATACGAATGATTCGAAATCTTCTTATGGAACGCGTACCCAGACGTCGTCTTACGGATCTCATAGTGGGGGTCAGTCTACGTCATCAGCAGGTGGCGGAGGATTATTTGACCGCTATCGCTCAAGTAGCCAATCGTCTAGTGGCGGTGGTTATTTACAAAAGAAACAAACGACACCAGCGCGTATTCAACGTGCGGATAAGCCACAAGCAAGTTCATCTTCAACAGATGGATGGACTGTGGGCATGAAAGTGTCACATAAAAAATGGGGAACAGGAACCGTTGTCCGCATTACTGGTGAAGGGGACCGTCAAGAGTTAGATGTGGCCTTTGCAGGAATGGGGATTAAACGACTCCTTGCAAGTTTTGCCCCAATCGAAAAAATCGAAGAATAGAGGATGAAGATGAGTACAACGATTCAACAAAGAATTGAAGAGCTAAAAGAACAATTAAATCGTTGGAGTCATGAGTATTATGTGGAAGATAAGCCGACTGCAACCGATGCACAGTACGACAAGGCTTATCATGAACTAGTGGCGCTCGAAGAGGCCCATCCGGAATTCGTGACACCAGATTCACCAACGCAACGTGTAGGTGGAGAAGTGCTTGACCAATTCCAGAAGGTGACGCATACCAATCCAATGCTGAGTCTTTCCAATGCCTTTTCGAAAGAAGACTTGGAAGAGTTCGATGCGCGTCTTCGTAAATTAACGAATCGTGCGATTGAATATGTATGTGAATTGAAAATCGATGGACTCTCAATCGCGTTGACCTATCAAGACGGACAGCTTGTACTTGGAGCGACTCGTGGCGACGGAACGACTGGGGAAGATGTAACGGGAAATGTCCGCACGATTAAATCTGTGCCGCTTTCTCTAAAAGAACCTTGGAATATCGAAGTGCGCGGGGAATGTTATATGCCAAAGAAAGCATTCGTGGCATTAAACCAGTCGCGTGAAGAAGAAGGACTTGAAGTATTTGCCAACCCAAGAAATGCGGCGGCAGGGAGTCTCAGACAGCTCGATCCAAAAATTGCGGCAAAGAGAAACTTATCTGTATTTCTTTACAACAGTCCAAGTATGGAAGAGCTAGGTGTTTCAAC
>CALALK010000252.1 GCA_937923125.1 uncultured Carnobacterium sp. | reverse complement strand
TGAAGGCGATGCGTTAGACTTATCACATGCCTTAGCTTTCAATGCCCCTAAAAAGATTTATGCAGCGAAATACGAAGACTGCCACGACGCAGATATCGTATGTATCACAGCAGGTGCTCCTCAAAAACCAGGAGAAACTCGCTTGGACTTAGTTTCTAAAAACTTAAAAATCTTAAAAAACATCGTAGACTCTATTATGGCGAGCGGATTCAACGGAATCTTCCTAATGGCGACTAACCCAGTAGATATCTTAACTTACGCAACTTGGAAATTCTCAGGACTTCCAAAAGAACGCGTTATCGGATCTGGTACTTCTCTAGATAGTGCTCGTTTCCGTCAAACAATCGCTGAATTAGTCGGCGTTGACGCTCGTAACGTTCACGGATATATCATGGGTGAACACGGGGATACTGAATTCCCAGTTTGGTCACATACAAACGTCGGCGGTTTACAAATCTATGAATGGGTTCGTCAAAATCCACACGTAGATGAAGAAAAATTAGTCGAAGTATTCTTCCAAGTACGTGACGCGGCTTACGAAATTATCGCTAAAAAAGGTGCTACTTACTACGGTATCGGTGCTACTCTAGCGCGTATTACAAAAGCCATCTTAAACAACGAACAAGCCATTTTCCCATTATCGGTATATCTTGAAGGTCAATACGGACAAGAAGATATTTATATCGGAGCTCCTGCCGTCATCGGACGTGAAGGAATTCGTCAAATCATCGAAATCCCTCTAGCAGACTCTGAACAAGAGAAAATGAACTTATCTGCAAAAACATTGAAATCCATCTTACACGATGCTTTCGAAAAATTAGAAGCAGAAAATAACTAATAAAACAACAAAACACCGGGCCAAGAAAATTCTTGGTCCGGTGTTTTTCCTATTCTTAAAATAACGCTAATAGTGGTACAAGTAGAATCGGCATAAAAATGGCTGGCAAGAAGTTTAATACTTTAATCTTCGTAATCCCTAGTAAGTTCATCGCTAAACCAACTAAAAGAACCGACCCAACCGCGGACATCGATACGGTTACCACATCATTTAAATGCGGAGCCACTAGTTGAGATAATCCCACTAAAATTAACTCATATGCAATTACCGCCACTGCTGAAAGTCCAACTCCAATCCCTTCCGTTGCCGCAAGGAAGATAGAAGTAATCCCATCTAATACGGACTTCGTTTGAAGCAACGTTGTATCTCCAGTAATTCCTAACTGGATAGACCCCATTGTAGCAAGTGCGCCCACGCAGAAAATCATAACTGCCGCAACGAATCCTTCACCGATATTTAAATTGTTTTGTTTGCCTTTTGACGCCTTCTCCTGAAGCCAGTCTGAGAACTTACGTACTCGCTCCTCCATTTGAAGCCCTTCTCCGACAACGCCCCCACATACCAGAGATAAAATCATAATCAAGCTATTCGGGATTTGAATCGCGCCTTTAATTCCGACTAGGAATACACAAAGCGCTAACCCTTGCATGATATGTTGCGCGAAACGCTCTGAAATTATATGTCGTAAAAACACACCCACAAGCGCTCCGATGACAATTGCTGTTCCATTTATTAATATAATCACTCGAAAAACTCCTTCATTTAAACTGTCACGTGAAGGAATTTCTCTCCTTACACTATTCCACAAACAAACTTTGCGGATCTTCAAAAGGACTTGCGCCGTCCTCTTCTGTTTCGTGTTTTCGCTCTAAGAAGTACACTTCCTCAATCACCACTTCGGTCACATACACCTCTTGATGATTCTTGTTAGTGTAGCGACGGGTATTGAGTCGCCCTTCCACGCCAATGCGGTCTCCCTTTTTGACAAACTTGCCGATACGTTCCGCAATTTTGCCCCAGGCGACCACTTGGATAAAGTGTGAATGATACGAATCATCACTGTTGCGGTAGACATTTTGCACCGCGATGGTATTATTAAACACACTCTTTCCGGAAGGTTGAAGCTGTTGCACCTCTACCTCTTTGACAACACGACCAATTAAAGATACTAAGTTCATAAGACGAACCTCCTATAGTTTTTTCTATAGTAAGCTACGTCCAGATGCTTCTAATTGGCTTTTCCTTCTTCTCTTAATTTTTGAGAAAATTCAGAAATCTTACGCAATCTGTGGTTTACCCCTGATTTTGAGATAGGCCCAGAAGGTAACATTTCGCCTAACTCTTTCAAACTAATTTCTGGATTCTCTAAACGAATTTTTGCAATATCCGATAATTTATCCGGCAAGGCATCGAGCCCTACCGTATCTTCAATATATTGAATCTCTTCGATTTGACGAGTGGCTGCGTTCACCACTTTATTAATATTGGCATTCTCGCAGTTTACTAAACGATTCGCCGTATTTCGCATATCGCGAATAATTCGGATATCTTCAAAATGCAACATCGCCTTGGAAGCATGAATCACGGCAAGGAAGTCTGCGATTTTCTCGGCTTCTTTCAAGTACGTGATATACCCCTTACGACGCTCAATCGTTCTGGCATTCAACCCAAACGCATTCATCATCTGACAAATATCGTCGTTATGCTCTTCGTAAATCGAATAAATCTCTAAGTGATAACGGCTCGTTTTCGGGTCATTAATCGAACCGCCAGCCAGAAACGCCCCACGAAGGTAGGCACGCATCTTCTCTTCGTCTTCACGAACATTTTCTGGAACGCGCATATTAAATAAGCCGCTCGACTTGATATTCAAGTCTTCCAGAATCTCTTCTGTTCCATGTTTTAAACGTACGATATACACATTGTTCTTCTTCAGTTTCATCTTACGGCGAACCAAGAGTTCACTTTCTACTTGATAATACTTCTTCAAGAGCACATAAATCCGTCTGGCAATCGCCGCGTTTTCCGTTTGGATATTTAAAATCAATTGACGATTCAAAATCCCAACCGCCCCATTCATTCGAATGAGCGCCGCAAGTTCATATTTTGAATAATCATATTGCACTTCTAGTTGCGTTAATTCTTGTTTCGTCTCTGCAGCAAATGATAGTAAGGACACAGGCCTCCTCCTTTCTCTTCTAGTCATGTTGAAGGAGCCAAGAGGAAGTCTTGGCTCCTATTTCATTGGTAATTATTCAATTCGTGCACTTTGTAGGAGACGGAATAATTCGTCGATGACTTTTTCACCATCATGGTATACGCCTTTTTCGCGTAATTTAATAAAGTCAGACGACACTACTCGGCATCCCTCGTCGCGCAACCCTTGGAAGTCGTACTTCACTTGGTAAAGATACTCTTCGTTCTTTTGTTGGTTTAAGTACTCTTCTGGCACTGCCTCTGTATTCACGAGGACGGTGTCGATGAACTGAGTTCCTAAATGGTCATGCAACACGCGTACATGATCTGCATCAGTAAAGTGTTCCGTTTCACCAAGTTGCGTCATGATGTTACAGATGTACACCACTTCCGCTTTCGTTTCACAAACGGCTTGACCAATATCACTAATCATTAAGTTTGGCAAGATACTAGTATAAAGACTACCAGGTCCCAATACAACCATATCGGCTTCCATAATCGCATTGATGACTTCACGTGCCGCCATTGGAGTTCGGCTTTCATCGAGCTTACGATTTTCGTCGTAACAATGCACGGAAACTCGCTTAATCTTCTTGCGATATTTGACAAGTTCCGCTTCCCCGTCCACAATCGTTCCATCTTGGAATTCTGCGCGCAGTAACAGTGGCTCTTCAGCGGCAGGATACACATGTCCTTCGACCGCCATCATACGGCTTAGGAGACGAATCGCATCGAAAATATTTCCACGCATCTCTGTTAAGGCCGCAATAATTAAGTTTCCAATCGCATGTCCAGCGAAGAATTGGTCGTCGGAATTAAAACGATATTGGAAAATTTCTTTTTGTAAAGCGTTCATCGGAGAAAGAGCAATCATACAGTTTCGAATATCTCCTGGTGGCACAACGTTCATATAATCTCGAATGATTCCTGAACTTCCACCATCATCGGCAACCGTTACAATCGCAGTTACATCCGCATCTCTCTTACGAAGGTTTCTCAAGAGAACAGGAAGCCCTGTTCCTCCACCAATAACGGTGATTTTAGGACCTTTCTTTCTCGGAGGATTTGGTGTTACCTCGAACATCATGATCGTCCATTCCCTTCTTTACGACGGTCTTTGTCACGATGAGAGATTTTCACGTTATAAGAGTCTGATAATAATTCGCGTCCGATACGTTCCGCAAAAGCTACAGAACGGTGTTGCCCACCAGTACATCCGATGGCAATCGTCACGCTCGATTTTCCTTCTTTTTTATATCCAGGAATTGAGAAGTCGAGTAAGTCCATCAATTTATGATAGAAGGTCTTTGCTTCTGGTTGACTCATCACGTAATCATACACAGGTTCATCTAGCCCAGTTAGTGGACGTAACTCTGCAATATAGTGTGGATTTGGTAAGAAACGTACATCCATCACGACATCCGCATCGATTGGAAGCCCGTATTTAAATCCAAATGACATGACTTGAATCGTGAAGACTCCTTCCTTACCTGTTGAGAAAGCTTGCATGATTTCTTCACGTAACTTACGAGGTGAAAGATTTGTTGTATCAATCACTTTTTGTGAGCGTGTCTTAATATCTTGTAATAAACGACGTTCCGCAATAATACCATCGTAAATACGCCCTTCTCCAGCAAGAGGGTGTGTTCTTCTTGTTTCTTTGTAACGTGAAACAAGCGCATCATCGCTCGCTTCTAAGAATAAAATTTTCGTTGTAATAAAGGATGTGTTATCTAACCCTGCAATAGCGGACATGATTTCATCAAAGAACGCGCGTGAACGTAAGTCGATTACGAGCGCAATTTTTGTAATTTTTCCTGATTCTTTTACTAATTCCCAAAATTTTGGTAGAAGACTTGGTGGCATATTATCGACACAGAAATATCCCATGTCTTCGAAACTTTGCATTGCAACAGTTTTCCCTGCCCCACTCATACCTGTAATGACGACTAATTCTAATTGATCTACTGCCATTGTCATTCTCCTATCTCAAACGATATTGTTATCTTTACAATTATAACACATCCGGGCGTGTCATTGTTAACTTTTTAGCGAAAACACCCCTTTTATCAAACAAAAAACGAGGGTTGCCCCTCGCTTTCCATTAATCTTTCACTTGCATCACTTCAGACGGAATCTGAATATGAACCGTCGTCCCTTCTCCAACAGTCGAGTCTACACTGAGTGAGACCCCTAAACGTTTAGCAATCTCTGCAGATAAATAGAGCCCTAGTCCTGTCGATTGGTGGTTCACACGACCATTATAGCCACTAAATCCACGTTCAAAAATCCGTTTAATATCATAAGCAGCAATCCCGATTCCCGTATCTTCAATCGTTAATGTATTTTTATCAAAGAGAATCCGAATCGTTCCCTCTTCAGGTGTATATTTCACCGCATTCGATAACACTTGCTCTACGATAACGCCTAACCACTTCGAATCCGTCACCACTTTTTCTCCAGTAGGCACATAGTCCAAATGCAATTTCTTCGAAATAAAGAATGTCGCATATTTCTTCAAGAGCGGACGAATCACTTCATCAATAGAGATGGTTGAAATCGATAAGTCCTGATGGAAACTTTCCATTCGAACGTAATGCAGTGCTAGTTCTGTATAGGTCGTAATCCGAACGAGTTCTTGACTCAATAAAGATTTCTCCGAAGTTTGCGGCAACTCACGAATCAGCAACTGACTCGCGGCAATACTCGTTTTAATTTGGTGCGCCCATAAAGTATAGTAGTCCACATCTTCCTTGCGAAGTTGCTTCATCTTCGTACTTAACCCTCGCATATCCGACTTTTCTTGTTGAATGGCCTCATATAAATGACTCACAATGGGCGAAACCCCATCGTCTAGCGTCGTCACTTCCTGCTGCAAACTTCGAACGACTTCTTTATACTTTCTCCAATCGTGCCACAAAAGTGCCCCCGCGACTACCAAAAGGAAAAAGGCTAGTAAAAATAAATAATAGCCGACTTCAGAATTTAGCCAATTAAAGACGAAGAAGAACCCAATCGAAAACACTTCGATGAAAGCCAGCGCTCCGAGTAAGAAAGCATGCGATTTGAACCAAGCGATACTAAATTCAACTTTTGTTTTCATTCAATCACTTCCGCCAATCCATACCCGACGCCTTTTTTCGTCGTGATTAATTTTTCTAACCCGATTTCTCCCAGACGTTTTCGCAAACGAGCAACCGTCACGGACAAGGTATTATCATCGACAAACACATCGCTATTCCACAATGCATTCATTAAATCTTCTCTTGGCGCAATGTCCCCTTGTTTTTCAAACAATACGCGCAAAATAATAAATTCATTCTTCGACAATTCAATGACATTACCCTCATACGAAACCTTTCCACTTCCAAGCTGCAAGGCAATCCCCTTATATTCCAGCCAATCCTTTTGCTGAACGAACTCATAACTACGACGCATCATCCCTTGGATTTTTGCGACCAATACACTCGGCTCAAACGGTTTTGTCATATAATCATCCGCGCCCATATTAATCGACATCACAATATCCATCGCTTGATCCCTGGACGACAAGAACATAATCGGCACCTGAGACACCTTACGAATCTCTTGGCACCAATAATAGCCATTATAAAACGGCAATGTAATGTCCAAAATGACCAACTGCGGATTCACCGCTAAAAATTGAGTGTACACTTGCGAAAAGTCTTCCACCGCAACGACTTCATAATTCCATTTTTCCAATTCTTGTACAATTGCATCACGAATGACTTTTTCATCTTCGACAATCAATATTGTTTGCATACACTCACCTCGCTTTTATTGTAACATCTTTCCAATTTACAGAAAACTATCTATTTTCTAATTTCTCGTATCATTTCCCATAAAGTAGTTTGATTATCTTGCTCCGTTCCAATTTCATATACGAAGCGATTAGACTCATCAAGTCCTAAGATAAAGAGCTCTACTGGCTGCGAATCGTCTATCCCCAAAGTCCGACTGACCACTGGAAGTTGAATGCTATATTTCAGATAAAATGTATTATCCCCAGTAGGACTTTCTTCTTTCTTCGTATAAATATTCTCTCGCAATTTTGCCTTTGCCAAAATATCTTTATTCAATTGCAATTCTTGGAATAAGAACTTTCCTTGTGGCCAGAGTTTTTTTGCCTCTTCTTCATTTTCAAAAACAAACTTCCCATCCACATATTGGAACGTAATACTTTTCTCTTCTTCCTTTGTTTTAGAATTGATTTGCTTCATCGTACCGACAAAAGGTTTTCCTTTTTCCTTCGCCTCAAGATAAACAAATACCGTCGAGTCCCCTACG
>CALALK010000251.1 GCA_937923125.1 uncultured Carnobacterium sp. | reverse complement strand
TATACACGAAGGCATTAACTTCGAAGTTTAAGCGGAAACTTCTCATATCGAAATTCGATGTCCCAACGGTTGCCATTTCACCATCTACGATCATCGTTTTTGCATGAAGGAATCCGTTTTGATACACGTAAATCTTCACTCCCGAATTCAATAGTTGGCTTGAATAGTACTCTGTCGCACGGTAGACGACTGGATGGTCCGGCTTACATGGAATCATCACGCGCACGTCCACTCCAGACATCGCAGCAATACTTAACGCCTCTTGGACACTTTCATCTGGGATAAAGTATGGAGTTTGAATCCACACTGACTTTTTCGCCATTAAAATCATCTTAACGAGACCAAACTTGATTTTCTGAACATCGCTATCTGGCCCAGTCGAAACAATCTGAATGGTATTATCGCCCTTTGCTTTCGTTAACGGAAAATACTCAGGAATAAATTCTCTTCTTTGTTCTTCTTTAACCGCGGCATTCCAATCGACGAAGAAACGTGATTGCATTGAGTATACGGCATCTCCAACGATGCGCAGATGTGTATCTCGCCAAGCGCCAAGTGGGCCTTTGCCTAAATATTCGTCCCCAACATTAAAACCGCCAATATAGCCGATTTTGCCATCAATCACGACAATCTTACGGTGGTTACGGTAGTTGATACGCCAGTTGATAAATCCGAGTGTGTATCCAAAGAAGGCCACGGATTGACCACCTGCCTCATGCAATCTTTTCCAAAAAGCATTGCGTGTCTTACGTGATCCTAAGGCATCATAAATCACAAGAACTTCGACACCTTGTTGGGCTTTGTCAATCAAGAGTTGCATGATTTCTTCGCCAATTTCGTCCTGATTAAAAATGTAATAGAGTAAATGAATATGATGTTTGGCGTTTCTAATATCTTCTTTTAAACGGTTAAACTTCTCTTCTCCGTCTAGAAACATCTCCACATCATTATTTTCCGTAATAATTGCATCATCGGCTTCTAGAAAGAAGGAAGCTAAGTCTTCTTGGTAAGGGTTCTTAAAGCGGAATTTCGCTGGTCCGATTTTTTCCTTCGTATAAGCCAAGTCACGTTGTTGT
>CALALK010000250.1 GCA_937923125.1 uncultured Carnobacterium sp. | reverse complement strand
AATCTTCGTCTTTGGAACAGTTTGAACTTGAATGCCTTTTTCGCGTGCAAGTTCAATGACTTTTGCGGCATCTCGTCCAGAAGTTCCTTCTTGGATAAAGACGCGGTTCACACGGTCCGGCGTTTGCAAGGCCTCTACCACTGCATGACGTCCAAACACAAAGTCCACCACTTCTTGTACTTCCGCACGTTCTACGTGTTCACGAGCAGGGCGTTGTCTCTTTTCACCACGGTCAGGACGATGGCGGTCCGAACGATTTCCGTTTTTTGTTTTTTTCTTTGGTGCATATTCATTTCGTGCCATGTTACTGTTCACCTTCCACTTGTTGTAAGCACCAGTTGATGAGTTCTTCCAATCTAGCTTGTTGGCCAGATAAGTATAAATAACCCATTAATGCTTCAAAACCAGTCGCAATACGGTAAGTTCCGACATCCGCATTTTTAGCCACCGTATGACTCTTACTATTGCGTCCTCGTTTGTAAATTTCTAATTCTTCTTCCGTTAAGAAGTTTTCTTGTTCCAACATTTGTTGCATCAAGCGTGCTTGTGCCTTTGCCGAAACAAATTTTGTTGCGGTCGCATGTAATTGATTTGGCTTTGTTAACCCTTTTTGCATCACGTGATTTCTGACATACACTTCATAAATCCCGTCACCCATATAGGCTAAGGCCAACCCATTTAACAGCTTCCAGTTTTTTTCTGTCATGCTTCTCTTCTCCATCTTGTTCCTTGTGGAGTGTCTTCTAATACAATCCCTTGTTCTTTTAGTAAATCACGAATCTCGTCACTGCGAGCAAAGTTTTTCGCTTTACGCGCTTCAAGACGTTCATCGATTAACGCTTGAATAGCATCGTCGAGCAGTGCTTCTTGTTTTTCAACGATACCGAAGATTCCAAATAGAACTGTTGCTTTTTCAAGGAGTGCTTCGAGTACTGCTTTTGAAACGACTTCTTGTTCTAAATACACATTCCATTCTTTCAACCATTGATATAACACCGTCATACCGTTTGCCGCATTGAAGTCATCATCCATTTCTTTTTGGAATTCTGCTTCAATCGCTTCGAATTTCGCTAGGCGTTCTGCATCTTCTGGCAATGCATCTACAGCTGTTTCTAAGCGGTAGCGTGCGTTCTTGAAGGTCGTTTGTACTTTTTCAAGGTTCACGGCTGCTTCTTGAAGAGCCGCTTCACTAAATTTCAATGGACGACGATAGTGCGCACTTGCTAAGAAGA
>CALALK010000249.1 GCA_937923125.1 uncultured Carnobacterium sp. | reverse complement strand
AAAGTTGTACTTTCTAGCGTAGTAGCTCTTTCATTGTTCGCACTAGCAGTACCAGCGTTTGCTGAAAATCCAATCAACGGTGGAGCAAATACTCCAGGTGCGTATGATTCACGTGAAGCTTATGAAAACCAAACTGAATTCGTAAATGGTCGTAAAGCTAACGCATACGTTGGTGGTCACCAAGATAACGTTGATGCTATTGCATCACAAGACCCAGCAGTAGTTGAAGCTAAAAAAGCATTCGATGCTGTTGAAGGTGGATCACACCTTTACGGTGAAAAGAAAGCTGCTTACGAAAGCGCATTGAACGATGCTCGTAATGCTGTTCGTAACAGTAAAATCAAAGAATCTCAAACAACATACAACACTGCTGACAAGAAACAAGGTTCTTACTACATCTTGAACGAAACTCCAGAACAAGCTAACGCACGTTACTTGAAAGAACATGGTCTAACTGCTCAAGCAGCAACTACACCAGATGCAACTAAACCAGGTGTTGCAGACCAAGCTCAAAAAGCAGAAGAAGCTGCTAAAAAAGCTGGTGTAACTGCTAAAGCTAAAGCAAATCAAAAAGCTCTTCCAAAAACACACGCTGTTAAATAATTTTATATAAAGAGTAGCCAATCACTGAAACTTGGTTTCAGTGATTTTTTTAGTAAAAGATGAAGGAGAAAAAGATGAGTAGACGTTCTACGACAAAGAAATCACCAATTGCTAAAATAATTGCTTTTATCGTTGCAGTAGCTATCATTGCTTTAGGAGGCTTCTTTATCTATAATAGCTTCCTAGCTCCAAGTGGAGATAAGCTAAATGATGCAAAGGTTACTCAGGAGGCTCCAAAGCAAACTGATACTACTAGTCAACAGGAGGCTCCAAAGCAAACTTATACTGCTAGTCAAGAAGAAAAAGAATATCTCGCTAATAAATTTAAAGGCTTGCTTGCAACAAACTCTGAAACAGTTGGTTATGTATATATTCCTGGTACACAGTTAGATGAACCAGTCGTTCAAACAACAGATAATGCGACTTATTTGGATAAGCGCTTTGATGGCGTTATCGAACCTTTAATGGGTGCAGTCTTTATGGATGCTGATAACAAGAAGGACTTTAGTGATCGATTGACTTGGTTATTTGGTCACGCTCGTGGTAGTAAAGTGCCTGACCACCGCATGTTTAAAGATGTGAATTACTATAGCCGCCAAGAATATTTTGATGAACACCCTTATGTTGTCATTGAAACTCCAGAGAGAAAGTATTATTATGAAGCTGTTGCTATGATTATTGTCCCAGAAGAAACAGCTTTTTACCGTACTTCTTTTGATGATGATGCGGATTTTGAAAAACAGCTAAATATTATTTATGATACTGCAGAGGTTAAAAAACCAAATGTTAAGGTATCAGCTAAGGATAAATATCTTGTTCTTTCTACTTGTCGTGAAGAGGATGACACGATTCGTGCCAATCTCTATCTTCGACAAATTCCTGACTCAGAGATGAGTGATTTTGTCAAACAACATGGAGAAAGCCTTAAATATAAACCAACAAGAGAATAACCTTTAAACAAAAACTTTGTGAATCCTCTTAGAATTAAATGAAATAGTTTAATTCTGGGAGGATTTTTGGTTCTATAATTTTTATTTAACAGCTAATTTTAAACAAAAATAAAGACAAACTCCGCTTGAGTCAAATCTCAAACGGGGTTTGTCTTCAGTCTGAGGGATGTAGTTTAATCTACATTCCTTTTTGCTTAATCGACTTTATAAAGAAAATGTTCAGGCTTACCTGAGTAATCTTGACCAGCATATAAGCGGTCGCGAGAATTATCGGATTGGGCCGGTGATTTTGTTCCATTACCGTTATTGACCTCAGGTGCTTCAGCTCCAGCAGGTATTACAAGAATGAAGAACCCACCCATACCTGATTTGGTGCGAACACCAAGTCTTAAGACTGTGCCGTCTTTTTCAGGTTTCACTGTAAAGATTTCTGAATACTCATCCACTAGTCCATTTTTATCAAATACCAACGTAGTACCTTTTGAGTTTCTCCAAGTACCAGCTAAACTAGAGTAGTCGCCATTTTGGATTTCGACAATATTAATTCCTTTTTGAGCACTAGCTTCTTTCTTCGTTTCAGGTTTTGTATAAACTGATTTGTAAGTAAATTCATCTTTCTTAATCGATACAGGTAATCCTTCCGGTACTTTTTCACCTTTAGAACGGTCAATTTTCCATTCATAAGCTTGTTCTAATTTCGTTCCAGTAGAATCAAATTTATACTGAATCATATGAACATTTTTACCGCCACCTGAAGAAGTAGACATCAACAGAGAACCATCCACGAGTGGGCTTAATAGTACACGTTCCCCAATAGATGCCAGATTAACCTCTGGAGAAGTTAAACGAATCACTTGTCCGTCTTTTAGCGTATAGATATCTAAGAAAATATGATTTCCATTTTCAAGTTTAAATGAAATAATGAGTTCATCTGTACCGTTTTTATCTAAGTCGTAAAGAGCATAGTCGATACCTGCATAGATATCATTGTTTCGTAAAAGATAAGCAATCGTATTAATTGATTCATCAAACTTACCAGTACTATTTTTAGTAACAGTTGCATATTTTGAAATAATCTCATTATATTGAATGTTACCAGGTTTTAAGTCTTTCGCTATCGAAACGGTTGTCGTTGTTTCCATTGTAGTCTCTACAGTGGTCGTTTCTTCAGGGGCTTTTTGTGATTGACACGCCACCAAGAAAAGACTCGACAAAAGAAGAGTAGACAATAATTTTTTGTTTCCCATAAGATTCCTCCACACACAAATTTTGAACTTTTTATAAAGAAATTATAACAAAAAAATGAATAGATTAAAATTGAAATCATATTGGCTAACAAAAAACACCTCCACGAACTCTCTCTAGTAGAGGCGTGGAGGTGTTGTTTTTCATATAAGATTTGATGGTTCTAAGGAAGAGATTATTCCGCTACTTTTTTGAAACGCATTGTGTAGTAAAGAGTAACCGAATCTCCATTGTCAAGATCTTGTTTTTGTTCGAGTGACAGTGTTAATATTCCATCTTCAAGGGTATATTTATAGGTCACTGGATATACGAATTTCCCACTCGAGAATGTTACTAAATCAATGAACATTGGTGCGTTCTTGAATTCAAACGTACCGGCACTTTCGTTAATGGTGATTTCTTTTAAGGTTTGATGGATTTCATATTTTTCATCATTGTACTCAAAGCTGAGGGGGAGTTTATTTTTGTTATAAATTTCCAGGTTCTTTTTCAAAGCGTCATACTGATTTTTAATATATTGTTCTTTGGTTCCTTTGACACTTGTTAACTTATTAGCCTTCGCGTAGTCATAGAAGTTGCCGACAGCCACATTGGTCGTTGCTGTAAGATCGTATACGGCAGAATCCCCTGTAATCGTTAGTGTCGGCGTCACGTCCTTGAAGGCATCAGAGTAGATGAGTCGGCGTGGAAGTCGACTCGAAAACTCCTCATATCCTAAGCTACGTTCGAGAGTACTTCTGAAGTCGATTTGTTCCCATTTTCCTTCCAGTGGATTGGAAGGAGCAGTTGTTGTAGTTGTTGTAGTAGCAGTTTGGTTTCCGCAGCCGGCAAGCATTAAAAGAGAGCAGCCAGCAATGAATAATGGTTTTAAGTATTGTTTAAACATGGTCGCATCTCCTTTCTATTTCTTTTCTGCACTTGGTACGCGTTTGAAAGTCAGTTCAAAATGAACAGGAAGATTATCCTTCGTCTTCATATCGGCGTAGATGGTCAAGATGCCGTCTTTTACTTCATAGTTGTAAGTTGCTGGATCGAATCTATGATCTTTACCCGCTGTCGTTAGAGGGAAAGAGTCAAGAATGATGAGCCCTTCGTCGAATGTGACAGTCTTCGCACTTTCGTCAACCGTTCCTGTAGCTTCATAGCTGTAAGTTCCAGTTGATGTATCCATTGACGCTTTATATTTCTTGAAGTTTTGCACGAACTCTGTTTGTCCGTTAATATAACGGCTAACAAATGCGTCTTCTGTCATTTTTTTCTTATCCTTAGAAATATCGTAGTAAGCTTTGGCAAATTTCTTCGAGTCATATTGATAGCTTAGCTTAACGTTTGTGCCATCAACGGAGAATTTCATCTTGAAATCTTTAAAGGCTTCAATAAATTTTTTAAATGTATAAGAGTTCATATCAAATGGGGAAAAAGCTGTTTGAATCGATTCGAGCTCAAATACGGATTCCCATTCACCAGCAATATTATTTGGATCTTTTTGTTCTTGTTGTGCTTGCGCTTGTTGCGCGTTATTGGCATTTTGGTCTGAAGCTTGGTTCTGTCCACATCCAGCAATCACAAAAACTGTGGCAAGAGAGAAGAGACCAAGAAACAGTTTCTTAGTTTGTCTAATCATTGTTAGACCTCCTTCAAACAGATTGTTGTATTATGCTTATATTATACTTCTAATATTTTTATTTTACAAGGGTTTTCACAAAAATTACCATCTTCTTCCGTCACTTCACGGTTCTGCCTCTATTAACTATTAGGACATAAAAAAGAATGTAGTAATACTACATTCTTTTTTAGAGCTGTCTGGGAAAATGTTCCTAGCGAAGAGATTATTCCGCTACTTTTTTGAATTTGGCAGACATAATCGTATTTAAATTATTCTTTCCATCGCGTTGCTCAATTGTCAACGTTAAAATATCTCCATCAATCGAGTATTTATACGTCGTTTCTTTATCGACAGGTCCAATAGACATGATTGCAAGCTGCACAATATTGATCGCTTCTGGGAAGACAATCGTTTGGTTTGCTGTATCTAATTTACCATTTTTCAATACAGAATGAATCGTGTTATTTTCTTTATCAAATTCATAAGTTGTATTTGGGAAGTCTTTAGCACCAGATTGTAGATTGACTGATAATTTAGTAAATTGATTTTTAATATATTCGTCTTTTGTTTGCGTTACTTTAGATCCGTCTTTTTGTTTTAAGTAATCGTAGAACATTCCAAAACCATCCGCTAGAGATACAGTATAGTCGAATTCAACAGATGTACCTGTAATGTTTAACGTTGGTTTTAAATCTTTCCATGCTTCAGGATAAATCAACTTGATAGCCGAATCATCATTTTTGAAATCTTTATAGGCTAAGCTACGTTGAAGAGCTGGTCTGAAGTCGATGGCTTGCCATTTTCCTTCAATTGGAACTGGTTCTTTTTGAGTAGTGCTTCCTTTACGTTTGAAGTGTAGTTCATAGTGAACTGGAAGATTATTTTTCTTCGCTTTTCCGTCAATCGTAATATATA
>CALALK010000248.1 GCA_937923125.1 uncultured Carnobacterium sp. | reverse complement strand
GAGACTATCATGAAGGCATTATTGACAGTGAAAATACTGAAGACGAATAAAAAATAAAAGATCTAAAATTATCATATATGATAATTTTAGATCTTTTTCTTATTTCCAAATACTGTCGATAAAAGTGTCACGACCTGAAAGTCCGCGGTAACGTTTATAATGCTCTGGATCCTTCTTGTAGAAATCTTGGTGATATTCTTCTGCAGGATAGAACGTGCTTGCAGGCTCGATTTTTGTCACGATATCTTTTTTGAATCGTCCGCTGGCTTGCAAGGCTGCTTTTGAAGCTTCCGCAATCTTTCTTTGTTCTTCTGAGTGATAGAAGATGACTGGGCGGTATGAATCTCCACGGTCCACGAATTGTCCCATGGCATCCGTTGGGTCCGTTTGTTGCCAGTACACTTCCACGAGTTTTTCATAAGGGAATACTTCTGGGTCGAACGTGATTTGCACGGCCTCTGTATGTCCTGTTGTTCCGCTACATACTTCCTTGTATGTCGGATTTTCTTTGTGGCCGCCTGTGTATCCTGAGATTACAGACTCGATTCCTGGTTGGCTGTCAAATGGCTTCACCATGCACCAGAAACAGCCTCCTGCAAATGTAGCAATTTCTTTTGCCATGTGTATTCCTCCTAGTCTTGTTCCGGGTTCAACGAAACATCTTCCCCGAAAATACGCATCTTAATCGCGACACCTGTTCTTGTGCCTGCCAATCCACCGAGTCCCGTTTCACGGAGTTCTCGTGGCATTCTCACCCCGATACTGCGCATCGCTTCGATGGTTTCATCGGCTGGAATCACGTTTGTAATACCCGCAAGTGCCATATCTGCGGCAATCAACGCATTCCCCGCGCCAATCGCATTTCGCTTCACGCACGGCACTTCTACAAGACCGGCTACAGGGTCACAAACAAGTCCTAATAAATTCCCAAGCGCTGTCGCAAAGGCTTCAGAACTCTCTTGCGGCGTTCCACCGGCTGCTTCAACGGCTGCGGCTGCGGCCATCGCACTGGCACTTCCGACTTCGGCTTGGCATCCACCTGTCGCCCCGGCAATCATCGCGTTATTGGCCACGACCATCCCAAAGGCTGCCGAAGTAAAGAGGAAACGAACTTGTTGTTCATGGTTCAAGTTCATCGTATCGGCAATCGAGAACACAACGCCAGGTAAGGTTCCACTCGCTCCTGCTGTTGGAGTCGCACACACAAGCCCCATTGCAGCATTGACTTCGTTTGTTCCAAGCGCGTATTGTACCCCCGCTAGAATACTATCTCCCGACAATGTTTTCCCACGTTCACGATATTTCTTCATCTTCAACGCGTCGCCACCCGTTAAGCCTGTTGGAGAGAACACACCCTCTCCTTCCACGCTTCGTTCAACGGCGTTCTTCATCGTTTGTAAGTTTTTTTCCATTTTCTCCCAGATGTACTCACGACTTTGCTGGGTCATTTCCATTTCTTGTTCAATCATGATTTCCGAAATGGGCTTCTTTTGTTCTGTTGCTAATGCTACCAATTCTTTAATGGTCGAAAACATTGCAAACTTCCTTCCTTATCATCACGCAAACATGTAGATGTTATGCGTTTTTCTTAATGTTTGTATTTGTTCTTTTAATTCTGGGGATAATAAATCAACAAGCTCATATCCCATCATTTGGCTATCTTCTGTCATTTCCACTCGTTGTTTTGAAATGGTAACGCCATGCTCATGTAGTAAATTGTAGAGAACAGGCATTTCCCCGAGAGAAACCACTTCAAGTAAAACCGGAAGCGGACCTGATAGATCCATCTTAAAGCCATCCACCTCGATGTACTTCACTTCCACTGCTCCACCACCAACAGAGGTCCCAATGAGGCGAATCGTACGTTTCTCATCGCTCAAGGTCAAATCCGCAGTATTGGCGTGATTCACAGGGCTTGGTTCTTTTCGCTCGACAAATTCAATATGCATCCCTTCGGATTCCGCAATCTCAACGGCACGCGGCACGCGAACATCATCTGTCGCAAAGCCTAAAATTCCGCTAATAATCGCAAAATCCGTTCCGTGTCCCTTATGCGTTTCGGAGAATGACTCATAATAGTCGCATCTCACATTCTTTGGTGTGCCACCGAATAATTGTCTCGCAAGAGCACCAATCGCAATCGCTCCAGCAGTATGTGAAGAAGAAGGGCCCACCATAATCGGACCAATAATATCAAAACAGCTCTTATAATTTTGTACTTTATTTCCTTCCATGTCGGCCATCCTTTCTTTGCCTTTCTATCGTATCAGTATCCGCCTTTAATGTAAATTATTTTTGACTTAAAGGAGGCTCTACTCAGCGATTTTTAGCATTCTTTAACTTCTTTTGTAAAATCCCTAAATGCACTTAAGCATGAATTTTTAGAAATTTTGTTGAAAACCCTCGTAATCCCCCGCCTTTTTATGAAAACGCTATTGACGAAAGCGCGAAAAAAACTTACAATGGTATTAACTGGTAGTGACCAGTTGTAGAAGAGTTTTTTACGAAAGGAGGAACCGATATGGTAGCCAAACCTTCTCCACTCTACTCAACACTGAGTCTAGCGTTGATCGACTTCATTAAGACCAAGGGAAAAGCACACGAAAAAATGCTTTCGGAGCGCGAAATTACAAAAGTCTATAATGTCAGTCGCACCACCGTTCGAACAGCGTTGAAGGAATTGGAGACGCTTGGATATATTTATAAGCGTCATGGAAAAGGCACGTTCATTTCAACGCAATGGAAAGAACGCCAAAACTTGCTGGAAGGCTACAGTTTCACGGAACAGATGAAGGAACTCGGCAAAGTCCCTTCCACGAAAATTACTTCGCTGGATTGTTACGAAGCCGATGAATTTATCGCTCCACTCGTTGGAATCGAAGCTGGTGACAAGCTCTTTCGTCTGAAACGCATTCGGTATGCAGATGGCATTCCACTCATGAAAGAAACAACTTTCTTACCATACGACGTCTTCAAAACTTTAACGAAGACGCAGTTAGAAGGCCAATCTTTATATGAAGTGTTTGCAAATGATTTTCATCAGCAAATCCACTACGCCGACGAAGAATTCTCAGCGAGCATTCTCTCGCCGGAAGAAGCGGAAGTCTTGGATGTGGATCCGCACAGCGCTTGTTTACGGTTTATGCGAACCACATTAAATCATGAAAATCGCATCATCGAATATACGATTAGTGTTGCCAGAAGCGACCAATTCTTCTACAAAGTAAGACACTATCGCACAAACAACTAAAAAAACATTTGGAGGGTATTATGTTTCAATTTTCAACTAGTCAATTAGAAGCGTTATCTGCAGAAATTACAACGCGCGAAATTCGCCAACAACCAGAATTGTGGAAAGAAGCTTTTGATTACTACAAAGCAAACTTAGAACGCATCACTGCTTTCTTAGACCGTTTACCAGAAGGAAAACTACGCGTGATTTTCGCAGGTGCGGGTACATCACAATATGTGGGAGATACAATTCTTCCTTACTTAAAACGTACAGGAAATGAAGACCGTTTTGATTTCCAATCAGTAGGAACAACAAACCTTGTAAGTAATCCACATGACTACTTCAAAGCAGAAATTCCTACAGTGCTTGTTTCATTTGCACGTAGCGGGAACTCACCAGAAAGTCTTGCCAGTGTGCAACTTGGCCAACAAATCGTGCGCGACTTCTATCAAATCACGATTACTTGTGCGCCAGAAGGAAAATTAGCCGTTGCTGCTAAAGACGATACAAACAACTTACTCTTAATGATGCCAGACCGCTCTAACGACGCTGGTTTTGCGATGACAGGAAGCTTCACATGTATGACTCTTACAGCGCTTCTTGTATTCGACGAAGCACACTCACTTGAAGAAAAAGAAGGCTTCGTGAAAGCCATCCGTCAAATGGGGTCAAGCGTCCTAGAACGTGAAGACGTGATTCAACATTACGTGAACTTAGACTACAACCGTGTGATTTACTTAGGTTCTGGTTCACTCAGCGGCCTTACTCGCGAAGTTCAATTGAAGATTCTTGAATTGACTGCTGGACAAATCGCAACAGCGTTCGATTCTTCAATGGGATTCCGTCACGGTCCTAAATCATTCGTAAACGGCTCTTCTCTAGCCTTCGTATTCGTATCGAACGACGACTATACTCGTCAATACGACATCGACATCTTAAACGAATTACACGGCGACCAAATTGCACGCCTTGTTCTTGCGGTTGGAGTGGATGTAGAAAGCGACTTTGAAGGTCTATCTTTCAGCTTCGATAAAGAATATCGTTTCGTTCCAGATGCTTACCTTGCACTTCCATTTGCGGTATTTGGACAAACCGTTTCTCTACTTTCTTCTATCAAAGTTGGAAACAAACCAGACACTCCTTCACCAACAGGGACTGTGAACCGTGTCGTTAAAGGAGTAACGATTCACCCATTAGAAGCATAAATAACTTTATTGAAAAGAGATGATCCTATGACAACTTATATTTATGCCAAAGCATTTTATTTTGAAGACGAAGTGAAAGGTCCAGGGTACTTACCGATCTTAGACAATGGAACTTTCGGAGCCTTCCAAACCGAAAAACCAGAAAGCGGCGCTACGATTATCGACTACGGCAACTATCAAATTGCCCCAGGTCTTGTAGATACACATATTCACGGATTCAAAGGCGCTGACGTCATGGATAACGACGTAGAAGCACTTCGTACCATTTCAGAAGGACTTCCTTCATGCGGAGTCACTTCTTACTTACCAACAACCTTAACCGCATCTCGCGAATTATTAGCGGATGTCTGCCAAACAGTCGGCGATAACGCCACAACACTTGGCGGCGCTAAAATCAGAGGGATTTTCCTAGAAGGTCCATTCTTCTGTGAAAAATACAAAGGCGCGCAAAACCCTAAATACATGGGCGACCCTAAATCTGAAATCTTGGATGAATGGCAAGAACGCGCTGGCGGTTGGGTGAAGAAAATCGCGATTGCGCCTGAACGTGAGGGTGCTGTTGATTTCATCAAACACGCGAAAACAAAAGACATCTATGTCGCTCTTGCACATACAGATGCCACTTACGAAGATTGTAAAAACGCCGTTGAAGCCGGCGCAAACATCTTCGTTCACACATACAACGGAATGCGCGGCTTACATCACCGCGAACCAGGTGTTGTCGGCGCGGCACTTACATTGCCAAACGTATTCGACGAACTCATCTGTGACGGTCACCACGTCCACCCAGTGAGCGCAAGTATCGTCATGAAATGTTGCGGTCACGACCATGTAGCTCTGATTACAGACTGCATGCGTGCTGGCGGTATGGGCGAAT
>CALALK010000247.1 GCA_937923125.1 uncultured Carnobacterium sp. | reverse complement strand
TGGTTTGTCGGTTCATCGAGGACGAGCACGTTTGATTCTTCATTCATCAATTTACAGAAGCGAACTTTTGCTTGCTCTCCCCCGCTTAGTACTTGCACTTGACTCTCGATATGTTTACTTGTTAATCCACAACGAGCGAGCGCTGCACGTACTTCTGGTTGTGTCATGGATGGGAAGGTATCCCAGATTTCTTCTAAGGCTGTCTTACGGTTTCCTTTTGGCGTTTCTTGTTCGAAATACCCAAGATCGATATAGTCCCCACGCGTTACTTTTCCGTTCAATGGCTTAATAATCCCTAATAAGCTCTTCAAGAGTGTCGTCTTCCCGATACCATTCGCACCGACGATGGCAATCTTTTGGCCACGTTCCATTTCAAGATTCACATGTCCTGTTAATGGGCGGTCGTATCCAATCACTAAATCTTCGGCTTGGAAAATGTAACGACCCGGAGCTCTAGAAGTCTTGAAGTCAAATTTTGGTTTTGGCTTCTCACTGGCTAATTCGATGACTTCCATCTTATCCAGTTTCTTCTGACGAGACATCGCCATATTCCGTGTTGCCACACGCGCCTTATTACGGTTTACGAAGTCCTTCAAGTCAGCAATCTCTTTTTGTTGACGATTATACGCCGCTTCTAGTTGAGATTTCTTCATCGCATACACTTCTTGGAACTGATCATAGTCCCCAACATAACGGTTCAACTCTTGATTATCCATATGGTAAATCAAGTTGACGACACTGTTTAAGAATGGAATATCATGCGAAATTAGGATAAATGCATTTTCGTATTCTTGTAAGTAGCGTTTCAACCATTCGATATGCTCTGCGTCTAGATAGTTTGTTGGCTCGTCGAGTAATAAAATGTCTGGTTTTTCTAATAATAGTTTTGCAAGTAACACTTTTGTACGTTGCCCACCACTGAGTTCACTTACGTCGCTATCCATCCCAAATGCTGCAACGCCTAATGCACGCGCTACTTCATCGATTTTGGCATCTAGAATATAGAAGTCGTGGCTATCTAGTCGTTCTTGCAACTCGCCCACTTCTTCCAGCATCGCGTTCATCTCGTCTTCGTTTGCGTCTCCCATGGCCATATACAATTCATTGATACGCGCTTCAGCCACAAATAAATCGTCGAAGGCTTTTTGAAGAACACTGCGAACCGTCATTCCTGGTTCAAGGACGGTATGTTGGTCCAAGTATCCCACTTTTACATTTTTAGACCACTCGATTTTTCCTTCGTCTGGTTGTAATTGACCTGTCACGATATTCATGAAGGTTGATTTCCCTTCACCGTTTGCTCCAACGAGTCCGATATGTTCCCCTTTTAATAGACGGAAGCTCACATCATTGAAGATGGCTCTTTCACCGAAGCCGTGTGTTAATTTTTCTACATTTAAAATACTCATCAACGTTCTCCTTAAGTTTTCTCTGGGTCATTGTATCATAGTTTGCGATAAATTCAAAAAAGCTCAAACAAATACGGAGCAAGAATCAAATTCCTACTCCGCATTTTTCTACTATTTAAATTGTGCTTTGTATAAAGCCGCATACGCACCGTTTTGTGCAAGCAATTCTTCATGCGTGCCGTCTTCTGTCAGTCCATCTTCTGTAACAACAATAATACGGTCTGCATTTTTAATCGTAGCAAGACGGTGAGCAATAATAAAGGTCGTTCTGCCTTTTGCCAACTCGTCAAACGATTGTTGAATAAACTTCTCGGTTTGCGTATCGAGCGCGCTCGTTGCTTCGTCCAAGATTAAAATAGAAGGATTCTTCAAGAAAATACGGGCAATTGAGAGGCGTTGTTTTTGCCCGCCTGACAATTTCACACCGCGTTCTCCGATATGTGTATCCACTCCATCTTCTAAATCTTCAATGACTTCTTTCAGTTTCGCTTGCTCGATGGCACGATCCACTTCCTCATCTGTCGCATCGAGTCTTCCGTACAACACATTTTCACGGATCGTTCCGTTAAAGAGGAACACATCTTGTTGCACGATACCGATTTGACGGCGAAGAGACTGTAAGGTGAAACGGTTGATATTGGTTCCATCGACCAAGATTTCCCCTTCTTTTAAATCATAGAAGCGTGGCAATAAGTTCACGAGCGTTGTCTTCCCAACCCCACTTGGTCCAACGAAGGCAACCGTTTGACCTGGTTCTACGGTCAAGTTGATATGTTCCAACACTTTCTTATCGTCTTCATATCCAAACCCTACATTTTTATATTCCACACGTCCTTCAAACGCTGGAGCTGGAATAGCATCGGGTGCGTCTTCGATATCGATTTCGACATTCATTAATTCTTTGAAACGACGGAAGCCCGCAAACCCTTTTGGATATAGTTCAATCATGGAGTTCATTTTATTAATCGGTCCCACGAACACATTGGACAGTAAGATGTAGCCGACTAATTCTCCCGCTGTTAAATCACCAATGACCGTGAAGTACGCCCCTACGATTAAGCTGAAGAGATTAATACTGCGCATTAATAAGTAGTTGAAACTACTGCTCGTTCCCATCGTGCGATAGAACGCAATTTTATTCGAGCGATACTCTTGAATGAGTTCTTCGAAGAGTTGTTGTTCGTGGCTTTCGTTTGCAAAAGCCTTCACCACACGCATTCCGCTCAGTACATTTTCTAGTCCTGCCGTATAGTTGGCTAATCCCTTGTAAATATTTCGATTGATTGAAGACATGCGACGATTAAATACCGCCAGCGCCACCGCAATAATCGGAACGAAGAAAATCGTCAATAGCGCAAGCGTTGGATGCACTTGATACATCAACACAAACGAACCGATTAACGTCATCACGGCGATAAAGAATTCTTCTGGCCCATGGTGCGCCAACTCACTAATATCGAATAAATCACTCGACAAGCGGCTCATCAATTCCCCAATTTTCATATTGTCGAAGAATGAGAAGGATTGTTTTTGAACCTTCGCGAATAACTCCCGACGCATATCCGTTTCAATATTAATCCCTAAAATATGCCCCATGTATACAACGATAAAGTTCAAAGTTGTCGAGAAGGCATACAGCGCCAATAGCCCTGCCCCCACGAGTAGAATTTGTTGTAAGTTTTGAGACGGTACGATTTTATCAATGACACTTCTCACCATTACTGGAAAAGCAAGCTCAAGAATGGCCACGATCACCGCACAGGTAAAATCGAGTAAGAATAATTTTTTATACGGTTTGTAATAATGAATAAAATCTTTAATCACGTTTGCTCTCCTTTCGCATAATGTAATGTACTCCAGTCTTTTGTCTTATAGACGATATGCCCGTAAAGAACTGTTAACGCATTTGATAATAACATGGCAATCCATACACCGGTTGCCCCGAGTGCTGTAAAGGCGCCAAGCACCCAAATAATCGGCAGGCGTAATACCCAAAGACGTCCCACTGACATATGCATCGAGTATTTTGTCACGCCACATCCTTGGAAGAATCCATTGTACGCCGAGAACATTCCCATGAAGAAAATGATAAAGGCTGTGTAGTTCAAATACTCAACGGCATTCGCCCAAAGAACGGCATCGCTTCTATCTTTAATGAAGACTCCAAGAATCGGAGACTGGAAGAAGAAGACGATGATACAGCCAACTGTTGAAATCATGAGCACCCATAGTAGCGCTCGTCTAAAGATGGCATGCGCACGGTCGTAGAGTCCTGCCCCCATGTTTTGTCCGATGATGGCTGTTAGCGCCGCTCCAATTCCCATCTGTGGTTGCGTTAGTAAATCCGAAATACGGTTTACCATCGAATACGCAGCGAGTACTGACGTTCCATACGACTGAATAAGTCCATTTAAGACGGTGAATCCTAATGCAGCTCCACCATACCCGAAGGCAGACGGCCATGCGACTTTAAGGATTTCTTTCATCACTTCTTTGTCAATTTTGACATGTCTTAAGTAGATTTGAATATCTGATTCCTTACGAACGGCACGAATGGCAAGCGCTAATAAGAGTACTTTTGCAATAACAGTCGCCCATCCTGCCCCTTCAATTCCCCAGTTCAACCCAGTGAGGCCGACAAAAGGAATCGTCGCAAAAATAAAGATTGGATCTAGAATAACGTTAGCAATCGAAGACGCCGCACTGATCATCGTAATCGTGCGCGTTCTACCTTGCGCATTTAGTAAGGACTGATAGCCAAAGTAGCAGAAATCAAAGAACAACCCAATAAAGTTAATCTTCAAATATGCTACGGATTTTGCCAGGAAGGTCCCCTCTGCTCCCATCATTTCCACGAATAGAGGCGCAAGGAAATATCCAAGTACGGACAGCACAAACCCAAAGAAATACGTTAATACCATCGCATTCCCTGCATAACGCTGGGCATCTCTATATTTTCCTGCTCCAAAATACTGAGCAATAAGCGCCGTCGCTCCGACACTAATCCCCATTCCAAGCGAAATAAATAAGAAATTCAACGGCCAAATAAACGCGGTTGCCGCAAAGTCTTCCGCAGAAAGTTGTGCCACATATAACCCGTCCGTCAAATTGTATAAAGTTCGAATT
>CALALK010000246.1 GCA_937923125.1 uncultured Carnobacterium sp. | reverse complement strand
GAAAGAGAATTATGCGGAGTAGGGATTTATCCCGTACTCCGCATTTGAATCTTCGAAGGTGAGAGACAGAATGGCTCGAACCGGTGTAACGTTACCGCTACTATAAAAAGAAATCCGTAAGGATTTTTAGGAATAGTCATAGAATCATTTCCTTCGCGCAACTCCGTTTTCTTGAAAAGGTCGCTCTTTTTCTGTAAACTGTTCTCTATATAGGAGGCGCACATGACGATTAGAGACTTTATTCAATTAAGTATTTTAAAACCAAATAAAATTTGGACGATTTTACAAAATCCACTGAAGAAAATAAAAGGAATCTTTTTCCTACTCGTATTACTTGTATCGATTCCTGGATTTATTCGTGCCGGAAAAGATATCGCAAGTATGAATACGAACTTAGAGATTGTGGCTAAACAGTTTCCAGAACTCTCGATTCAAGATGGTAAGTTGTCGGCGGGAGACAATACGGGATTTGTTTACCGTTCGGATGTATTTAATATCGTCTTCGATCCTAGTGGAAAGTCAACGGATAATGATGTGACGTCTGAGTCAGGCCAAGGGATTCCATCTATCGGGATTTTACAAGACCATATTGTTGTAGATACCATCATTAATACCTCAAAATTTTCTTATGAAGGCTTAAATGGATTCAGTAAAGAAAATGTGCAACAATTTATTAAAGAATTCCAGTCGAAACTGTGGTTAGTATTTATCGGGGTACTAGTAGTTGGATTCATTTATAATACCTTAATGATGTATGTACTGATGATTCTAATTAGTTTTATCGTACGATTATTAACAGCCTTATTTATGAGAGCCTATATTCAAATGCATCCAACCGTATCGAAACAGTTAACGATTGCTGCAATGTTCTTGCCAGCAACCATCTATATGGTGATTGGCGTGTTAGGCATTGGTGGAGGAGTAGGGATGTTTATGTACCTACTAGTAACATCTACTTTCAACTGGCTCCTTGGAATGCGAGAATTCATCGATCAGCAAAATAAAAACAAATAAAAATTAACTCTTAGAAACTATAAGTAAGTAGTTCCTAAGAGTTTTTCTTTTGCCCAAATTCTGAAAATTATCATATATGATAATTACCATATATGATAATTGCGCCCACGTAATGTTCCAAAGTGTAACCGCGCCTAATTAGCAAGCCGTTAGAAAGCACTCTTTCCCTTGGAACTCATCCTATCATAGCGAAGCTTTTATAAGCTTGGCTTAGCATACTTCACAGCACAGTGATATTTTCAGAAGAACCAAGATAAAAGACCGTAGGCGTTCTGCAAATATAAATTTACTATACAAAGATTACGAAGAATCTTACGGATCCTATAATCGCAGTAGTGGGGGATGGTATCAAAGATAAATTAAAGGGAGTTAGGAATTGATTCCTTACTCCCTTTTTGAAGCTTTGAAGGTTAGAGGCCTTAGACTCGAACCGGTACCCCATTACAGCGATTATAGAGAAATCCGTAAGGATTTGAAGTAATCTACTCGTAAGTAAGGTAGTATCTACTATTTATTTTTTGTACGATTTTGTCTGCGTTGTTTTTGACGGATCTCCTGACCAAGTTTTTTCTTGTAGCCAGGTTTTACTTTTTTCTTCGCCTTCTTGATCATCCCTTTAAGGCGAGGATCTAAGTCTTTAGATTGCGTGTTTTTACGTTTTTCACGACGAGAGCGGTCATAACTTTCTACAAGCTCGCCATTCTTCAATTCAACCGTTTCAAAAGAAATGCCTTTTCCTTCTAATGTTTGAATGGCTTGTTCTTGGTCTGGTGTGTAGAAAGTGATGGCAGTTCCTTCAAGACCATTACGTCCAGTACGACCAACACGGTGAATGAAGAATTCTAATTCGCCAGGAATTTCTAAGTTGATGACATGAGAAACGCCTTCGATATCAATTCCACGTGCAGCAAGGTCAGTTGCGACAACGAATTGATAATCCATTTGTTGAATTTGTTTCATCACACGGCGACGTTCTCTTGATGGGATGTCTCCGTGAATGGTTGCCACTTTGAAGTTATGACTGCGGAGGTCTTTTGACACTTCGTCCGCTTTTTGTTTTGTGTTTACGAAAATAAGAACGAGGTAAGGGTGTCCCATCACTAAAAGTTGACGAAGAACGTCCATTGGATTTTGTGCCTTTGTGACTAGTAATTGGTTTTTAATTGTTGGTGAAACGAGTTGTGTATTCTCGATTTGAATCACCTTTGGATTGCCCAAGTATTTCTTCAAGAATGGTTTGATTTTATCTGGAATCGTTGCAGAGAAAACAGACATTTGTAAGTTTTCTGGCATACGAGAGGCAATCTCATCGACAGTTTCTAAGAATCCTAAGTCGAACGTCATATCGGCTTCATCGACGACCATCATTTGAACGGTTTGAACGAAGAGAGCATTCTCTTGCATTAAGTCGAAAATACGACCTGGTGTCCCAATCAC